>JACZXM010000241.1:1398-5484 GCA_022571615.1 Acidobacteriota bacterium
CCACGCATACGGGCCCAACAGTCCCGAGGTCTTGGATGTTCTGTGCCGCCTCGACCTGTACCTGCAGGAGTTGTTCGACTTTCTGGACCAGCAGGTCGGGCTCGAGCATGTCATCGTGGCCCTGAGCGCTGACCACGGCGTGGTGCCGTTGCCCGAATACCGTGCCATCGAGCAGCAGCAAGGGCGCCGTCTCGGTGCACGGGATGTGCTATGTATGCAGGGTGTCGGCGCACGGCTCGACGATCGGCTGGGCGCGGATGAATGGCTGCTGAAGGGCTTCTATCTCAACGAAGAGACGATCACGCGTCGCGGCTTGACCAAGGCCGAGGTGGAGGAGACCCTGGCGGCCCTGGTCGTGGAGTGCGAGGCGGTGCAGCAGGTGTGGACGAGCACGGGCCTGCAATCCTCGCAACCAGGCTCCGATCCGGTCCGAGAGCGGTTCCGCAACAACTACTACCCCGGCCGCAGCCCCGATCTGATCGTGCAACTACGGCCCTACTACCTCTACTATCCAGGCACCGGGACCACGCACGGTTCGGTCTACGACTACGACTCCCGGGTGCCGCTCGTGATCCTTGCCCCGGGCGTCACCCCGAGACGGATCGAAGTTCGGGTCAGCACCGTCGACCTGGCGCCGACGCTCGCCAGGATGGTGGGTCTGGAGGCCCCACCGGGGCTGGATGGCGTCGATCTGACGCCGATGCTGGAAACGGCGGCGGTGGACTGGTAGCAGGGCCGCGGTGAGAGTCTGAGCGTGCTACTGCCAGTCGGTGCTGCTGGGAGGGGTGCGCCCGCAATTGATGCGATCGGTCATTCCGGATGCTAACGCGGAGCAGGCCATCTCTGTCGCCGTCCGGATCGCTTCTTCACGCGTGGTGCCGGAGGCGGTGCGGCAGTCGGTGCGACCGTTGAACGTGATGCAGATCCTGCCAGTGACCTGGTTCAGGCCCAGGCTCGACCACACGATCAGCGCCAGCGCCGCCGCGACGACGACGATTGTAGCGACCACGACTCCGGTACGATTGCCCATCATCTGATGTTAGCAGCCCGGTGGCGCAAGTCACGCGGGAAACAAGCCACGGGCTGCTGGCGCATGCGGTAGGGTAACGTAGCGAGCGCCTCGGTCCAGCTTTCTTGTCGAGCGGTCGCTGCCGGAGAGCAACAACTCCCGTTCCCCTCGAATCGAGCTGACGATGAACCTCGTGTCCCGCCTCCGGGCCCCGATGAAGTTGTGCGCGGTTGTTTGCGTGCTCGCCGCCGCTTCTGCAGTGCCGGCCCCAGCGCCGGTCCGCGATGGGAGCTGGTCCCGCTTTCGGGGTCCGAATGGCTCCGGAGTCGCGGAGACCGGCGGTCTTCCCGATGCTTTCGGCCCCCGAACGAACGTGATCTGGAAGACGGAGCTGCCGCCCGGACACTCTTCGCCCATCCTGTCGGAGGGCCGGATTTTCCTGACCGCGATCGCCGGCGAGGAGCTCCAAACCATGGCGCTGGATCGTGCCACCGGAGCCATTGTGTGGCGGCGGACGGCGCCGCGGCCTCGAGCGCAGCGCATCGACAACCGTAACAATCCCGCCGCACCCAGCCCGGCAGTTGGCGCCGATGCCATCTATGTATTCTTCAACGACTTCGGCCTGATCTCCTACAGCTTTGATGGCGAAGAGCGCTGGCGGCTCCCGCTCGGCCCCTTCAACAATCTGTACGGTATGGGTGCCTCGCCGGTGGTGGTGGGGGACAAGGTCATCCTGGTATGCGACCAGAACACCGGCTCGTTTCTGATCGCTCTGGATGGGGCCAGCGGAGAGGTCCTCTGGCGTGTCGAGCGTCCGGAAGCCAAGAGCGGGCACTCCACACCGATCCTGTGGCAGGCGCCTGACGGGACCGAGCAGCTGCTGGTCGCCGGCTCGTTTTTTCTCGATGCCTACGATCCGGATACCGGAGACAAGATCTGGTGGGTTCGGGGGCTTTCCTTCGAGATGAAATCAACCCCGGTGATCCACAACGGAACGGCCTTCGTCAACGGCTACGGTTCGCCTCTCAACCAGCCCGGCAACCAGGTATTCCTGCCGGCATTCGAGCAGGTGGTGGCGGAGCACGACGCCGATGCCGACGGGCTCATCGGGCCTGAGGAGATGCCCCCCACACGCGCGGCCGATTGGTTCGGGTTCGTCGATCTGAATGCCGACCGCCGGCTCGACGCGCAGGAGTGGGCGTATCTGCGGGCGGCGCTCGAGAGCCGCAACGGGATGCTTGCCATCAAGCTGGGCGGGCACGGCGACATGACCGCCTACAGCGTGATCTGGGAGTACAACCGGGCGGTGCCGCAGCTGCCCTCACCGCTGGTATACAACGACATCCTGTACATGGTGAACGACGGTGGGGTGGTGACCTCGTTCGATCCAGCGACCGGTGAGGTGATCGCGCAGGGGCGGCTCAAAGGTGCGGTCGACCAATATTATGCCTCGCCAGTGGCGGCCGATGGCAAGATCTTCCTGCTCAGCGAGCTGGGCATGCTGTCGGTGCTCGAGCCCGACGGGCAACTCGAGCCGGTCAGCGTTTCCGACCTCGACGATCTGTGCTACGCGACCCCCGCCATCGCCGACGGCCGCATCTACGTTCGCACCCGCGGTGCTCTGTACGCCTTCGGGCTGGATGGAGACTGACTGCCGCGACATCACGCCGGTGATGCCATCCAACCCTCGTAAGGGGCCGGAAGCGGGCACCGGGTAGTTTGTGGTCACGACGGTGCTACTCGGCTCGCAACGCCACGATCGGGTCGACGCTCGAAGCGCGCAGTGCCGGCAGCCAGCTGGCGATCAGTGCGGTGAGCGCCAGCACCACCGTCATGCCGACGAAAGTGAGCGGATCCGTGGCGCTTACCTCGTACAATAGCGCTGCCAATACCGAGCTCACAGCGAGTGCGGCCGCCAGTCCCACTCCGATGCCGATTGCGGTGAGCACCATCCCGCGTTGTACCACCATCCGGCGCACGGTCGATGCCGGTGCCCCGAGTGCGAGGCGGACGCCGATTTCCAGCGTTCGCTGGCTCACCAGGTAGGAAATCACACCGTAGATGCCGACCGCGCCCAGCAGCAGCGTGACAGCGCTGGCGATGCCCAGTATTGCTAGCGTGAAGGAGGTGCGCGATACCGAGTTCTCAAGAACGCCTGACATGGGTCGCATGTTGGCAATCGGCAGCCTGGGGGCGACATCCCAGACAGCGCGGCGCACTGCCTCGGTGATGGCAGTGGGGTCGCCGGTGGTGCGGATCACCAGATCCATGGCACCGGGCACCACGATGTCGGTGCCGTCGTCGCGGCGCAAAGGCCAGTAAAGGACTTCCTCAGCCGCGACCTCCAGTGCTTTGAAATGGACATCGCCCACCATGCCGACGATCTCGTACCAGTCCGATTCCTCGTCCTCGCGCACGCGCTTGCCAAGTGCACTTTCGTTGGGCCACCAGTGGCGGGCGAAGGACCTGGAGACGACCAGGCCGCGAAAATTATCCGCCGCATCGGTTGCCTCGAGCTTCCGTCCCTCCAGGATCGAGATTCCCATGGTCTCGAAGTACCCCGGCATGACGCTGCGCTTGGAGGCCATGTGCGGCAGGGCGTCGTCCTCGGTTGGGTGGTCCTCGATCTCCACGGCCCCGGCGCTCTGGCCGCCTCCGAGCGGGATTCCGTTGATCGCGCCCGCAAAAATGACCCCGGGCACGGTCTCCAGTCGCGGTAACAGCTGGGTCCACAACGCCGTGAGCTCGTCGGGGCCTGGGTACTCGGCGCCCGGAGGCGCTACGCTCACGGTCAGCACGCCGTCTGCCCGGAAGCCTGGGTCGACGTGCCGGAGGGCCCGGAAGCTGCGGATCATCAATCCCGAGCCGACCAACAACACGAGTGCCAGGGCGACCTGAGCGATAACGAGCAACCCGCGTGTATTGAGGGCCCGACGAGCGGTCGTCGTGGAGCGCCCGCCTTCGCGCAATTGTGTGGCCAAGCTGCGGGCGCCACGACGGACCATCGGGACGGCCCCGAACAGGACCCCGGTCAGAACGGAGATGACGAACGTGAGTGCCAGGACGGTCCCATCGAT
>JACZXM010000242.1 GCA_022571615.1 Acidobacteriota bacterium
GCGGAGGTGTGACTTATGGAAGTCACGACGGACGGACCACGAAGTTGCTACTATACAGCACTGCGCAGGTACCGGACGAAAACGACAACGGGAAAGAGGTCTTCTCCAAGTTCATGTTCGACAGCGTCCTGCAGCATGAGATGCTGCACGTTGGAACGGGGAATGATCACACCCTGGTCTCCGGTCAGGCCCCGGCGTGAGCAGATATCGAAGAATCCCTCGATCTTGTAGTTGACACCGCCGATCGCCTGGATCTCACCGCGCTGGTTAACCGATCCGGTCACCGCGATCCACTGACGGATCGGTGCCCCCGAAAGGGCCGACAGCAGCACGTACAGCTCGGTGCTCGAGGCCGAGTCACCGGCGATCTCGCTGTACGATTGCTCGAAGGCAAGCGATGCTGACAGGGCCATCGGCTGGTCCTGCGCAAAACGCTCCCCAAGGAACCCGGACAGGATCAGAACGCCCTTGTCATGGGTGCCGTGTGACATGCGCACCCGGCGCTCGATGTTCAGCACGCCCTCGCGTCCGAGATGAACCGCCGCGGTAATCCGCGTCGGCCGTCCGAACAGGTAGTCCCCGAGCATGTGCACCGCCAACCCGTTGATCTGCCCTGTTTTTTGGCCGTCGGTGTCGATCAGCAGGATGTCGCGCTCGATGAGCTCACGCACGCGTTCCCTGCTGAGACTGGAGCGAAACTCGCTCTCCTCGATCGCCCGTTCGACGTGCCCGGCCCTGACGACATCGGCACCATCCTGTCGGGCCCAGTACGCCGCCTCGCGAATGAGGTCGTTGACCTCGCCGAAATGAAGCGAGACCTTCTGCTGATCCTCCACCAAGCGGGAGCTCTCATCAACGATCGCTGCCACCGCGCTGCGGTCGAAGTGCTGCAATTTTTCTTTCGTCACCAACCGCTTGACAAAGGCGCCGAATTTGACCACCGCGTCGTCGGCCCGCTCGGTCTGATAGTCGAAATCGACCTTGACCTTAAAGATCTCTCGAAAGGTCTCATCGAACGCGAACAGCAGGTGGTAGTAGTGGAGGTTGCCGATCAGGCAGACCTTCACATCCAGCGGGATCGGACGCGGCCGCAGCGTGGCAGCCGAGAACAGCCCGTAGCGTTCCGCCATGTCCTCGATGTGCACCTCCTTGTTCATCAGGGCGCGCTTGAGGGCCTCGTATGCGAACGGGTTGCGCAATACATCCTCGACCTCGAGCACTAGATAGCCACCGTTGGCCTTGGCAAGTGAGCCGGCCCGAATCATGGTGAAATCGGTCAGCAGGGCGCCGAATTGCGCCCGGCGCTCGATCCGCCCGACCAGGTTGGCGTAGGTCGGGTTCTTCTCGATCACCACCGGCGCCCCCTCGTTGGCGCCGTTGTCGACAACCAGGTTGATACCGTAGCGCGTCAGGTCGGGCTCCTGCTTCGGCAGTCGCAGGCCCGGGATCGGCAGCTGGGGCTCCTCCTGGGCACGGAACTGCTCGATGTTCTCCAGCACGTCCTGTTCCAACTTGCGGAGGTATTCCATGACCCCGGCGAGCTTCTTGTAGCAACGCTTCGGATCCAGCATCAGCGTGCCCAGGACGTTCATCGCCACCTGACGATTGAGCTCGCGGATCTCTTCCTTGAGATCGTGATCGACGTCCTTGACGTCGGACATGACGGCGCGGATCTTCGCCTGCAGCTCCTCCATGCGTGCGTCGACCTGCTTGCGATCTTCCTCGTCCATTCCCTGGTACTCCTCTTGCGTCAGCGGTTCGCCATCGCGGACGGGAATGGTACGGAAGCCCATCGGGGTGCTCTTGATCTGGAAACCAAGCTCGCCAGCCTGTTCCTCGAGCTGCTCGAGCAGGTCCTGCTTCTTTTGCTGATAGCTCTCCGCCGTGGTGCGCTGTTGGTCCTCGTACTCCTTGCCCTCGAACGCCTTGGGAATCCGCTCCTTGAGGTCTTCGACCAGCTCGTGAACGTCGTTGCGCAGCCGCGCCCCCATCCCCGCCGGTAGCTCCAGAACGAGCGGTGAGTCCGGATCGTCGAAGTCGTGCACGTAGACGATGTCTTGCGGGGTAGGCCGATCCTCGGTGAAACGCGCCAGGATGCGCTTGAGGATCGTCGTCTTGCCGGTTCCCTGGTGCCCGGCCAGGAACAGGTTGAACCCCGAGCTGGAGATATCGAGCCCGAACTCGATCGCGCGCACGGCGCGATCTTGCCCGATCACCTCCTCGAGCGGGGCGACGTCGGCCGTGGTCTCGAACGGGAAGGTGGCCGGATCGCAGGTGCGCCGCAGCTGCTGGGTCGAGAGTTTGAGGTGATCGATGCTCATCCGATACCTGCTGGCTGTTGGGTAGCGAGATGTCAACCGGTGATCAGCTTGCTCAGCAACGCGATCACCGCCAACGATCCCACCACCGCAAACACCGTCTTGAGCACCCACGAAGCCCCGCCACCGGCAGCCATGCGATCGTAACGCGCCGCAAAATCATCGGGTTCTGCGTTGATTCCGACTCGGTGCTTGACCTTACTCATGACTCTTCTCCTGGCTCCGGTCGGGTGCGGCCTGCCGGTGACCGGGACCCGGTACCAGCAGCGCCAGAGATTGATCCTGTAGTCGCAGATTCTCGAGTAATACGCCCGTGAACGCGACGGTTCGCGTGCAGCTACCACGCTGGCGCTCGCCGCGTGCGAACACGCACAAGTGCTCGGCCTCCAGCACGCAGGCGGCGCCGCGGGCTCCCACACCCCGCATGAGCGCAGTGGCTATTTCCTCGCCCAGCCGCTCCTGCAACTGTAGGCGCCGCGACACGCACCGTACCATCTCCTCGATACGCGAGAGCCCGGTCAGCTCGTCGCCGGGCAAGTAGGCCAGGTGCGCGTGTCCGAAGAACGGCAGCAAGTGGTGCTCGCAGACCGAGACGAACGGGATTCCGACCACCGCCACCAACTCTCCGCTTCGCTCCGGCCAGGTCGGGCGCAGGGCCTCGATCGGATCCAGCGAGTATCCAACCAGCAGGGATCGAGCCCACGCCTGGCTCGCACGCACAGGGGCCTCGCCAGCCGCTGCTTCGGGCAATCCAGCCGCTTCCAGGAACCTGGCCAACGCTTCGCCCATGCCAGCCTCGTCCATCCCGGCATCGGGCGCAGGGGCTTGCTGCTCGGTATCAGAGGACATGGCGAGATCCTGCTAGGCGCTGGTAGTCTGAGTGAGCGTCGGGTGCGGCCGGGCCATAGGAAACCTCACTGCCCTCCTGCGCCGAACCCACGCGCACCCAGGTTAGAGGCGCCATCGAGTCAACGCAATTCGGTCGAGGATTCGAGACCGGCCGCCATCAGACGATGTACACGGTCACGCAGGGCGCCACGATCCTCGAATCCCAGACCCGTGGTGGGTACCGGCTCGAGGAACTCGATCGTGGCCACGCCGGGATTGATGCGCAGGCTGCCCTTGCGCATCATCCGCCGCGTCCCCTGGAGCACGATCGGAGCAATCGGGACCTGCGCCTTGATCGCCATCACGAAGGGGCCTTTCTTGAGTGGCAGCAGCCGCCCATCAGGACTGCGCGTGCCCTCGGGAAAGACCAGGAAATCGTTGCCTTCACCGAGCGCGGCCGCTGCCTTGTCGACGGCTGCGATGGCACGAGCTCGATCGCCGCGATGCACCGGTATAAAGCGTGCCGTCCGCAATACCGAACCGAACACCGGCAGCCGGAACAGCTCGGCTTTGGCCAGCACCCGAATCTCCCGATCGATGGTGGCAAACACCAGTGGCGGGTCGATGTTGCTCTGGTGATTGGACATGAACAAATACGTCTGCCCCGAGTCGATTCGCTCGGTGCCGCGCACTATGACCCGGACCCCCGCCACCCGCAGAATGAAGCGCACACTCAGAAACGCGAGCCTGAAGAGCGGCTTCGGGCAGCCCGAAACCCACGCCGCTACCAGCCCCACCGGTCCGACCAACACGACGCTCAAGGAGACCGCGACGGCGGTCGCTGCGGTACGAAGCAAGCCTAGCAGCCCATGGCAGAAGTGGCGTGGGTCGCGCGCCGGGGAATTGCGGGCTCAGGCAAAGCGGGCCGAGGAAGCCGATGCAGGCGCATCGGAGAGCAGGCCCAACGCAGCATCAGCCCGCAATGCCCCGGCGCCCTTCGGGTTGCGTCCCACGCCACTTCTGCCACGGCCTGCTAGTGCAGTCGGTAGGTGACTGTGAACACCGCGATCACTGCGACGGGCTCCCCATCCTTCATGCCCGGCTTGAAGATCCAGCGTTGAATCGCATCCATGGCGCGGCGGTTGAGCTCCTCGTCGGGCAAGCCACGAAGCAGGCGCGGGTCCATCACCCGACCGTCAACATCGACCACGGCCTCGATCCATACTTCGCCCTGGATTCCCTTGCGAGTCGCCTCGGGAGTATATTCGGGGTCCACCTGCCGGATCACGATCGGCGACATGATGCCACCCTCGCCGGCGCGATAGGCACCGATACGCGCTCCGGAGGAGATCCCTGGGACGCCGGTCGGGGCTCCGACGATGAACTCGTCGTCAAAGTCGCCAAAATCCTGGTCCGATGACTCGAGCTCGATCGGCTCCGGCTCGTCGGGTGTCGGATCCGGAATTGGAACGACGGCGGCCGTCTTCTTGCGCCGGGTCTTTTTTGCCTTCGCCGGCGGCGCCGGAGGCGTGTACTTCCTGACCACGGTCACCGCTCGCTGGGCTTGGACGACCTCCGGCTGGCGCTTCGGGATCACGACCAAGAAAACCAGGAAATGGAACACCAGAGCGAATAGCGCTGCCTTCTTGAGCGTTACGGTGTGCGAATCGTCGACGACTAGATACTCCCCGACCAGCTCGGCACCACGCCCGGCCGCCGATGTCGGCGCGAACGTGTCGTCGCGCCGCATCTTGGCCCAACGCTGGGCCTGTTCCGATCGAATCTGGATTTTTCTGTAACGATCGCCGCCGAGATTCATCGCTCAACCCATGTGAAAGACAGCCACATGTGGATTATAGGTGGCACCGTTCGGACGGTCTATGATGGTTCTTGTATGTGATTGAGAGGATGCCACGGTCCCTGTATGCTGGTTTGCTCGGCATCAGGGGTTGGTTTCGCAGCGCGCCGCGGCGCGTTTCTCCACAAAGGGTCGTATCGAGCATGGCAACAACGGCAAAGGGCCCCAAGAAACGATCCAAGTCCATCGCCATCGTCAGGCGCTACGACTGTACGGGCTGCGAGGCTTGCATCGTCTTCTGCCCGGTGGATTGTATCGATCTGGTGTCCCCCAGCGACAACCCGGCGGAGAAGTACGTGCTGATCGACAAGGAGACCTGCATCGGCTGCTTGCTCTGCGCCCGCTATTGCCCTTGGGATTCGATCGACATGATCCAGCGCCAGCCGTTCGAGGAGACCGGCGAGCTGCAATTCCTTTAGGAGGCCGTGGGGTTACGCCACGGCCTCCTAGCAGCCCGTGCCTACCCGGCCACGCGAC
>JACZXM010000243.1 GCA_022571615.1 Acidobacteriota bacterium
CAAACGGGAGAATTCATCAGCAAAGGTCTGGAGTCCGCCGCGATCTTCGGTGAGGCAGGGGTGATGAAATTGCCTCACGCGCTCTCCCTGCATGCAGCGCAAGTGTTGCCGGTGTTGGCCTTCTTGCTGCTCTTTACTCCCTGGGAGGAGAGTCGACGGACTCTCGCCGTGATGCTTGGGGCGGCGGGGTATGTTGGGTTGGTGGCGGTCGGCACCTTCCAGACCTTCAGCGGCCGGGCGCCGATCGATCTGGGACTGTCGCCGGCGTTGGTGCTTGCTCTCAGCGGAGCCCTGGTCGTCGCGGTCTACGCGGCAACGTTGTTCGCTCTGAGACCGACTGTGACTCCGAGGGGCGAGGGATAGGGGAGAGGAATCAATCTAGAGAAGCGATGTGGACATGGGAGGCATCCGCCACAACCCACAGCACCTTGATGCTCCGCGATGGGCGGTGGCTCGCCTCGACCAGCTCTGATGGCAGGGTCTGGCTCTGGTACGTCACGAACCCACACACACAGCCGGTCGGGCCGCGCGGCCAATGAGCGCGAGCTCCGGGCACTGGGATTCAGCCCCGCAAAGCCACGGGGTCACGCCGTGGCGGTTATCTGCGAAATCCAGGTGAAACGTAGACTGCTCGTCACCGCTGTCGTCGTCTGCGGTCGCGTGCTGCGCAAGTCGTTCGTGCCGCTCATGGACAAGCTCGGCGTGGACTGCCTTCGGCGCAATGGAGCGCAGCTCTGCACGCCGATGGCCAGGGCGATGGTAGCAACTTGATATCCGATTCCGACCGACCCAATCAGGACGTGGGCTGAGTGTGAAGCGTCCGCACATGGGCCCATGGTAGCATCGGCTGATTGGCCGCCGACGCCTGGCACGGCGGCCCTTTCCGCGTCTTGTGACGTGTAGCCACACCCATCACACTTCCACCACGGCCTGATAGGAGCCATCGTGAGCGAACCGGGCGACGAATCGGCGGTCGAGGTGCCGGCCGTGCCCGAGAGTGCTGGGCCTGCGGGCTGGCCGCTGGAGCCCGACGAGGCGCGCATGCGCGCCATGTTGGATGCGGTGCTCGATCGCATCGTGGCGCATGTGGGCTCGCTTGCTGAGCAGCCGGCCGCCGCGACCGAAGGCGCCGAGGATCTGGCTCGCTCGCTGCGCCAGGAGCTTCCGGAAACCGGGCGCTCGCTCGATGAGCTGCTGGAGCTGCTGTTCGAGGTCGCGGTGCCCTGTTCGTTCAATACCGCCGGGCCCGGTTATCTGGCGTACATTCCGGGCGGCGGCCTGTTTGAATCGGCCGTGGGGTCGTTCATTGCCGATGCCGTGAACCGCTACGTCGGGGTGTTCGCGGCGGCGCCGGCGCTGGCGCAGCTGGAGGCCAACGTCGTTCGCTGGTTCGCGCAGATCATCGGCTATCCGGATTCCGCCCGCGGGTTCCTGGCCAGCGGCGGATCGCTGGCCACCTTCAGCGGCCTGGTCACGGCTCGGCGGGAGCGGCTACCGGAGAATTTTCTCGATGGCGTCATCTACGTATCCGATCAGGCGCATCACTCGATCGCCAGGGCGGCGATGCTCGCCGGGTTCCCGGACGACAACGTGCGAACGTTGCCCTCGGACGACCAGTTCCGGCTGCAGCCGCAGACGCTCGTGGAGGCGGTACAGGCGGACCGGGACGCGGGACGGATGCCATTTCTGGTCGCCGCCAGCGCTGGCACCACCAATTCCGGTGCCATTGATCCGCTGGAGCCCATCGCCCAGATTGCGGCCGAGCACGGGTTGTGGATGCATGTCGATGCCGCGTACGGCGGCTTCTTCATGCTTACCGATCGTGGTCGCCGCGCGATGGTGGGACTCGAGCGCGCCGACTCGGTCGTCCTCGATCCGCACAAAGCGCTCTTTCTGCCCTACGGGAGTGGTTGTCTGCTGGTGCGTGACGGCGACGCACTGCGCCGCGCCCATGCGGTGCACGCCGAGTACATGCCGCCGATGCAGCAGGCAGCTGACCTGGTGGACTTCTGCCAGATCTCCCCGGAGCTATCGCGAGGCTTCCGCGGTCTGAAGGCCTGGCTACCGCTGTCGCTGCACGGGTTCGGGCCTTTCAGGGAGAGCCTGCGTGAGAAGCTCGAGCTCACCGACTGGATCACCGAGCGATTGCGTCGCATCGACGGCGTGGCGATTGTCGTCGAGCCCCAGCTCACCGTGGTCGCCTGGCGTCTAGAGCTCGCCGGGCAGGATCCAGCCGAGCTCGATGCGATGAATCGAGCATTGATGGCACTCATCAACGACCGCAAGAACGTATACCTGACCGGTACGGTTCTCGCGGGCAAGTTCGTCATCCGGATTTGCATCCTGTCGTTTCGGACCCACTTGGATCGGATGCAGCTCGCACTCCAGGACATCGAGGCCGCGATCGCGACGATGCGAGAAGAGCACGCCCAAGACCGGGACGCTTCCACCACGGCCTGCTAGCTCTGCTAGTCTGCGGCCGCGGCGGCGCCGCTGTCTCTGCGCAGGTGGTCGAGGGCGACCAGTAGCTCGGCGCTAAACAGCAAGACCAGAGCGGCGTAGTAGATCCACAGCAGGAAGATCACCGCGGCGCCGGCCGAGCCGCTGAAGGTCAGCCGGCTGGTTGCGTAGCCCAGGTAGATACCAAACCCATAGCGCGCGGCACGCCAGCCCAGTGCGCCGACCAATGCCGCGGGAATCACCATGCGCCAGTCGTGCAGCCTGCGCGGCGGCAAGGTGTAGAGAATCAACATGAACAGCAGCATATCGAGCAGGAACGAGCCGGTGAGCGCGAACAAGGAGACACGATCGAAGAACGCGATGATGCGGCTGGCGATGGGAGCATCGAGGCTGCGCACCATGGTGGTGAGGGTGTTGAGCACGAAACTGAGCATCAACAGCACTGCCGCTAACAGGGCCATGACCCGTGGCTTCATCAGGCCCCAGAGCGGCGGATGGACAGTCTGGAAAATGCGGTCGAAAGCGGTCTGGATCGACCCGAACACCAGGCTCGCGAACCAGATCGTGATGATCAGCGATACGGTCCCGATGCTGGCCCGGTAGCGGAGCATCTCGAGCACGGCGGCATGGAAGACCTCACCGAACTCCGGGACGATGAGCCCGCCCTGCTGGAGGATCTGCTCGATCTCGTCGGCGCTCACACCGATGAACTGGCTCAGGGCGACGACGACCAGGCTGACCAGCGGCACGATGGAGAGCAGCGCGTAGTAAGCGATCGCCGCGCAATCGTTGAACCGGTTGCTGAACCAGAACGCCTTGGCCGCCGTGCCGAAGGCTCGGGCAAAGTCCTTCAGCAGCTGGACGGGGGTCACTCGGCAGATGGGCTCTCGGCGGCTGCCTGTGTGCCCAGCAACTGCTGCAGCTCGCCGCTGTGGTACATCTCGATCAAGATGTCGCAGCCGCCGACGAACTCGCCGTCGACGAACACCTGCGGAATGGTCGGCCACTGCGTGACCTCGCCCAGAGCGGAGCGGTAGCCATCGAGGTTCTCGAGCACGTTGGTGAATCCGAACGGTACTTCGAGGGCACGAAACACATCGCACACCGCCTTGGAGAAGCCACACTGTGGCGCCTCCGGCGTGCCCTTCATGTATACGTGCACCGCGTTGGCGTGGATGTCCTTGTCGATGTCGGACTTGAGTTGCTCGAGCATGATGAAGGCTCCTAGTACTGCTTTGTCAGTTGCCCTAAGGGATGCTCGTCCGGATCTGCAGAGCATGCACCGCCTGGGTCATGTGACTGCCGATGGCACGATACACCAGCTGATGCTGCTGGACCCGTGTCTTGCCTTGGAACACCGGCGATACCACCTCCACCCGGTAGTGATCGCGCGTGCCGGTCAGGTCGGTGACCGTCACACAGGCCTCGGGTATGGCCGAGGCGATGAGCCGCTCGATCTCTTCGGGCTCAATCGGCTGATTCGTCTGCATGGGTTCGGAGCGAGATCTCAAATTCGGGAAGGAAGAAGGGTTCAGGGGTTGATTCTAATCTATCGGGCCGCCGGCGTGTCTTCCGTTCGGTGCGTGCTGCGTGTGCACAGCATAATCTCCTGAAACACCGTTTTCGTACCTGCCGGCACGTAATGGCCGGATTTGGGCCTTGAAGCTCATGTTTGGATTGTGTTGATTATTATTAGTCATTTCTGGTAAATGTAGAGGCCTGAGTACCCTCGACCGAGGTGCGCCCACGGGCGGAGATCGTGAACGAGCAAGCCGGACGAACACGGGTAGGTGGCGGCGCCAGGCGGTGCTGGTGCAGCGGCCCGCTGCTGGTGCTGTTGGGCGTGGTGTTGAGTGCCGCGACGGCATCGGCCCAGCGCCTGCATGTGGCGCGCTACAGCACGGCCCAAGGTCTGCCCGCGAACCAGACGCTAGCTCTGTTTCAGGACAGCCACGGCTATCTCTGGTTCGGCACCACGGCCGGCCTGGCGCGATACGACGGATCGTCGTTCCAGGTGTACACGCGCGCTGACGGGCTGACCGGGGACACGATCGAGGCGATCACCGAGGACGGCGCGGGACGGATTCTGGTGGCCGCCCGTGAGGGCGGTGTGGCACTGGTGGAAGGTGGGCGAGTGAGTCCGCTCACAGGTGAGGGCCTGGCGCAGATTCGGGCCCGCGATCTGTGGCGCGATGCCGAGGGTACCGTCTGGATCGCGACCGACGACGCGATCCTGCGGTATCGAGGCGGTGCTGCTACTGCTCTGCTCGTGCCGGCGGACGTGGCGTTGGAATCGGTCCGGGCGGTCCTGCGGGATCGGCGCGGGCGGCTGTGGATCGGCGACTCCGTCGGGCTCGTACAGCTCTCGTCCAGGGCGTCTCGGCGGATTCGGTCGGCGGGTCCGGTCACGACGCTGATCGAGGATGCGGCCGGTAGCCTGTGGGTGGGTACGACCGTTGGCCTGTACCGGCTCTCGGGCTCGGAACTCGTTGCGGTGCGGGTCCCAGGCTCTCCGCAGCCAACCATTCTCGGGGCCGCGACCGCTCCAGACGGGACCCTGTGGTTCGGCAGCGATCGCGGCGCGCTGCGCGTGCAGGCCGGCAACGTACGCCCGTTTACGGCCTCCAACGGACTGACCGACGGCAGGGTCAATGCGGTCCTTGTGGATCATGAGGGAAACACCTGGTTTGGTCCAACGGAAGGTTTGAGTCGCTATGATGGCCAATCTTTTACCACGTATACGGAAAAAGATGGTCTACCTCACAATCAAATACAGACACTGCAACAGGATAACCAGGGCAATGTCTGGGTTTCTACTTTAGATGGATTATGTAGGTTTGATGGCAAAACCTGGATCTCATTTTCTGACCAGGATTATCTGATTCCCAGGCTTGTCTACACAATTTTTCAAGACAGAGATAGGGATTTATGGTTTGGAACTCAAAACGGCGTGTGGCGGTACGATGGGAAAGTCTTCCAAAACATGCTTGAACAGGATGGTCTATCAGGCAATGCTGTGT
>JACZXM010000244.1 GCA_022571615.1 Acidobacteriota bacterium
CATGGTTATGGCCATCACGAGCAAGGTGATGAGGAACGCGAAACCTCGTTCCGAGCCGCGGGTCTTTGGCAACGGTGCCTCCCAGACGGATTGATCCACGGAACCTGCTTGGGATAGTAAAAGCCGTCGATAAACAGCAGGACACATTTACAATCATCAAAACAGCACTGAAAGTCAACGGACATAGAAAGGGATGGTGGTCACCGGTGGCCAGCGGCAGGACGCAATAGCGGTTAGCACTCAGCCGCTTGCCGGCGGACTCTGTGTGGTTTGCCCCCGGCTGGGAGCCGCGTGGTGGCGCGGTCGCCTCCTGGAGGAGCGCCACGTCGGCCTCCAGCTTGGCCACGTCCGCCGTCCTGAGCGCAGACTCGCTGCTTCCGAGCTCAGTGGGTGATTGTCACCTCCCGGGGCTGAACATCAACATTCGGGGCTTTCCGACGGTGATCTTCAGCCGGGGTTACTACTCGGCGAGCTCGCGAGCCAAGGAGTCATGACGATGATGAAAATATTTCCAGCTGGACGCGAGGTGTCAGCCTCCGCCCGAGTTGGTCCTGCCGGGACAGATGCCGGCCTCGCGGCCTCCTCGGTTTCGGGTCGAATCAGAAGTCGAAGCCGAGGAGGGCGTAGAAGAGCGTCGACTCGTCGCTCGTCGCGACGAACAAGCGAACGGCGTTTTGCAGGTTCCAGGGAGCCCACCAGAGGCCGCCGCCGTAGCTGGTGTGCCAGGTGTCGGAGTCCTCACCGTCGACCCAGACACGTCCTACGCCACCGCTGGCCAGGATGCCCCAGTGGCCGGGGACCAGGAGGGTCATGCGGCCCAGAGGGAGCAGGAGGCTGGCGTTGGCGTACGCCGAGGATTCGCCTGCGAAGCGGTTCGGGCGGAGGCCGCGCAGCTGCCTGGAGCCGAGGAACGCGGCGTCGTAGTAGGGCACATCGCCCCAGGTGGTGGCACCGCCGAATCGAAAGCCGAAGCCCGGGCCCTTGACGCCAAGCCAGTAGGTGCCGGTCGCCTGCCCCTCTGCCCAGCCATACGAATCCCGCAGGTCCCACACCGCGGGATACTGGTGCGCGTTGATCTGCAGGGTGTAGCCGCGCCCGAGCTCGGGCGGGCCCCAGCGGAAGGGCTCGTCGGAGCCCTTCTGCTCGCGCACTCCTGGGAAGGTGCGGTTGTTGAAGGTGAAGCCGGCTACCCAGCCGGCCTGGCCGATGCTCTCGACGCCGTAGGGCAGATCGACGGAGATGAAGCGGTCGTCCCCGTCGTCGGTGTCGGTGGTCGAGTAGCGCACAGTCGGCCCGGTCGAGACGGTCAGATGGTCACCGAGCTTCACGGCGATGCGAGCCTCGACCCCTACGAATGTCTGTTTGACCCGATAGAAATCGACGTCGCCCGTGGCGCTCGTGTCGTTGCCCCGACCGTAGTAGCGCAGCGTCTCGATGCCCGACCCCAGCGCCCGAACGATCCAGAAGCTGCGGCGGTTCTCGTGCCTGTAGTAGCCGGCGTAGTCGATGCGCGGGCGTAGCGCGCCGAAGGCGAAGCCTGCCCGGAGCTGATGCTGGGTAGCGTAGGGCCGCTTGCGGAACGAGTAGTTCTCCCAGACCCGGCCGAAGCCGACGAGCAGACCGAAGTCCGGGCCAAAGCCGACGACGGGCACTCCGTAGCCGGTGCTGCCCCAGTCGCGTCGCGCCTTCAGGGCCGTACCCTGTGTGGCTTCCGGCGTTCCGGCCTCGGCCAGGGTCTCGGCCGCGGCGACGTACAGGCCGCGGGAGACCTTGACCCCCTTGCCGGGCACGTCGGTGTTGGAGTCGTCGAAGGCGAAGGTGCGCCCGCTCTCGTGGTCGCACAGCAGGTTCGAGCCACCGCCCCCGATGACGCGCACCTTGATGGCCCCGCTGGGCGGCCCGGTCAGCAGGACGCGGTCGTCGCCGGCGCCGATGTACAGGCGGACGCTGTCGACCTCGTCATGATCGAAGCGGCGGTGGAAGTAGGTCTCGCCGACCACCTGGTCGACCCCGCAGCCAGGACCGCCGTCCCCACCCCGGCGAGCGATGCTGATCGTCACGGAGCCATCGGGCTCCCGGGCGATTTGCACGAGCTCGGCCACGTCGGTGCCAAACACGTTGACCTGCTCTGTGAGGAAGTCGTAGAAGCGCTCGGCCTCTACGCCCAGGCGATCACGGCGGGCGATGAGCGCCCCGACGAGCCCCTCCCCCACGGCATCGTGGTACGGACCGGGCAGGAGTGCGACGGCGGCCTCGATCGTCGAGTCGGCTAGCTCCGATTGGATCTCACGCGCCACCTCGAGCCAGGTGGCCCGATCCAGCCCACTGAGAAACCGGCGGTCGACGGAGCGTGCGTTCCAGGTCAGCCCTTCGAGGCCCTGGTACTCGCCGTGGAAGCGATCGAACTTGGGCTCTCGATCGCGGGCGAACGTCATCGCCAGTCCCTCGTAGCGTGAGAAGGCCTGGTCGCGGTCCTCGGAGATCGGCTGCAGCCTGTCCTCGCCCTCGATGCGGGCGAAGCGCCACTGGCCGATGTGGCGATCCCAGTCGCCGAGCAGCACGTCCATGAGGCGTGCCTTGAGCAGCGCTCGGTCGTCGATCTGTGTTTCCGGCGAGGCGGCGAGCAGCTCGATGGCCTCGAAGCCGTCGTAGATCTCCGTCGCACCATAGGTGCCGGGGGCGCCGTCCGGTCCGGGCGAGGGGAACTCGGAGAAGGTGCCGAGCAGGCCGGCGAAGCGCTCGCGGAACTCGCCGAGAGCCGGAACGTCGGGCATCACGACCAGTCGCGGCGCCGGCTGTAGCACTCCCACCGTGTTGAGCAGCGGAACCGCGACCACCTCGCCCCCGGGAAGCGAGGCGACGAGCTGGTCCTGTGCCATATCGGCCAGGGCGGTGTCGCGCAGCTCCTCCGGCAGGGTGAGCACCAGGTCCTTGTGGACACCGCGGAAGGTGTAGCTGCGGCCGTCGGCACCGCGCAGAGCCAGCCCCGCAGTCTGCAGCCCACCTACGACCATCAACGGCGTCAGACCGCCGGCATCCTTCTCCAGATCCAGGAGCGGCACCTCGATCGGCATGCCCCAGAGGTCACGGTAGGCCTGGCCGAAGATCATCCGGTGCAAGCCGCCGGCATCGTAGCCTTCGCCGGCTACGACGGTTGCGGTCTCCTGGGCCTGCGCGACGAGCGGAGCGGCCAGAGCCGAGACCGTCATGGCGACCAGCGACCAGCGAAGCCCGTTCCTGAGCATTGTACTCCTCGGCAACGCAAGACCTAGGCCGGGATTTCCCAGAATAGCCGGTGTCGGGTTGGGTTATTAGCTTTCGCCACTGTCACGATGCTGGCATTCAAGCAGAGATTCGCGGCTTTCTCCACGGATTCTCGGCCCAATCGTGGCAAGCGGCCTGAGCGACGTTGCTGGCCTTCGCCGATTTTTCCGGAAACCGGCAGTACGTATCGCTGGGGAACCTGGACGAGAACGATCGCGCCTTCATCTTCTTCATGGACTACCCGAATCGGCGCCGAGTCAAGATCTGGGGGCGAAGGTGGTGGCAGAGCCGGCACCCATTGTCTGCCGCGCCAGTGCCGCCGTGGTAGGAGTCGAAGTGCCCTCGCACGAGCACCAACTCGTCACCGAGTTCCGGGTCGGTGCTCGGCACGACGATGCCGCGGCCGGGCCGGGCGTGGCGAACCGGGTCGACGCGGCCTATCCCGAGGCCCATCGGACTTCTGCCACGGCCTGCTAGGCGGCGCGCAGTTTCTCGTTCTGCTTGCGTTCGAGTTCCCGCGCCAGTTTATTGAGTGCTTCGGCCACGGGCCCGAGCTCGTCGCCGCTGCGCAAGCGGCACACCGCGGCGTAGTCGCCTTCCTGGAGGCGGCAGATGTGCCGGCGCAGAGCCACCTGTGGACCGACAAACTTGTGCGTGACCCCGATCGCGAACGCAGCACACGCTATCCCGAGAATCGGGTACATGAGCGTCATCCTGAAGGCGAGTGCCTGCAGAGGCGCGCTAACGGCGGCCTGCACGGTGGCCGGGTCGATGTTCGTGCCCAGCAGCGTCTGGACCAGCATGCTGCGGAAGGCGTGCACCATGAACATCTGGTTGACGACTGCGGCCGCAACAGCGAAACCGAAGAAGTAGAGGACGTAGCGATACTGCACGCGGGGATCTTGAACGAGGTTCCGGATCTTGCGGCGCCGTTTGCCGGTGGGATTTTTCTTGGACATGGTGGCCGTCCTCTACTGCAGGTTATTACTGCAGGTTATGAACCTCGACCTGTGAGGCGATTTGGTAGGTTGAGTGTTCCTGGTCGCCCAGGTGGCTGTAGGAAGTGTCCTCGAGGTCCAACTGGATGGCGACCGAACGAATCGCGTCGCGATTGTCGGAGCTCAGGGTGCCGGTCATCTGGTTGCCGGCTGCGTCGAAGTAACGGAAAACCGTCTGTCCGGTCTTCAGATCCGCGATCAGCAGCTGGCTGCTGATCTCGCTCGTCCAGGTGGTGCCGTTCCAGCAGTCGACACTGCGCCACAGGTTGGTACCGGTCACGGTGTAGGTCAGTCGCTCGGCGCCACCGTTAGCGGCGGTCTCGAACGACGCATCGCAGGGGGCCTCGGGGGCGCCGTCGTCGATGTCCGCGGCGAACTGAACCGAGGTGCCGGAGGCGATCGTGAACACCTGCGCGACGTTGTCGATGCTGTAGCCAGCCAAACGCATCTCGCGGGTGATCTTGTCCAGCGCTACGCGCGCGCCCTGGCGTATCGACATGTCCGCCGACTGTGCCTCGTACATGTTCTGGCCGCCGGTGAGCAAGGGCAGCATGCCGCCCAGGATCATGACGACCAAAGTAGCGGAGATCATGAGTTCCAGGAGAGAGAACCCGTCGTGCGACGCGAGATAGCTGTCGGCAACTCGGTTACGCATCGGGCTAGCGGTCGGCGACGATCAAGGCGACCGTCGTTTCCTTTATGGTGCCGTGTAGCTGCGACGTGGCGATCACACGCACCTCGATCTGCATGTGGTCACCGTTGTCGGTGAGCAGCCAGCGGCGGGTGAACTCAGCGTCGGCGTCCGCATCGACGCTGGGCGTGTCGAAGTAGCCGGTTGTGTTCGCGGCGAGCGAGCCTCCGGCGGTGAGGCCGTCGTAGCCCCGGAACTTGAGTTGTTCGACCATCTCGCTCGCCAGCGACGTGACCTGAGTGATGTCGTCTGCGGCCTTGTTGACGGCCACGCTCATGCCGAACAGTTGCGCTACCGACAGCAGGATCATGAGCATGATCAGCATCGCGAGCATCGTTTCCAGTAGCGAGAAGCCGCGCTCGTTGTTCACTGGCCTGACTCCTGGAACCAATTCTCCAACGTGATGCTCTCGATCGAGGCGTGGCCCTGCTCGCCCGGCATGCCCGGCGGCAGGTTCGCGCCCAGATCGGGCACTTGGAAGATCGCGGGCACGTTCGTACCCATGTCGAACCAGG
>JACZXM010000245.1 GCA_022571615.1 Acidobacteriota bacterium
AAGGCAAGATTCTCCAAGGAAATGCCGGCGTAGCCCCGAACCAAACGTGCAAGGCCGCACAGGTTCTCGGAAAGGACCGGGTTCCGCTTGTGGGGCATGGCGCTGGAACCCTTCTGATGGCTTCCGAAGGGTTCCTCGACCTCCGAAACCTCGGTCCTCTGAAGGTGCCTTATCTCCACCGCGATCCGCTCCACGGCTCCGGCGGACAGGGCAAGGGCGCAGAGGTATTCGGCATGCCGGTCCCGCGGTACGACCTGGGTCGCCAGCGGTTCCGGCACGAGCCCCAGCCGCCGCAAGGCCACAACCTCCCAAGGGGGGCGCGTGTGGGCAAAATTTCCCACCGCCCCGGAAAGCTTCCCGTAACGGATCGCCTCCCGAGCGGCCCGCAGGCGCTCCTGGTTTCGAAGGGCCTCGGCATGGAAACCGGCCACCTTCACAGCAAAGCTGGTCGGTTCGGCGTGGATCCCGTGGCTGCGGCCCACGCAGGGCAGATCCTTGAACTCGACTGCCCGGGCGGCCAGCAGCTGCACCAACCGCCCCCAGGCCCCGATGATCAGATCGAGCGACCGCACACAGCGGAGCGCCAGCGCCGTGTCGAGCACATCCGAGGAGGTCATTCCCAGGTGCAGGTAGCGAGCCGCGGACCCGACCTGCTGTTCGATCGCCTCCAGGAACGCAATCACGTCGTGGCGCGTGCGCCGCTCGATCTCGGCAACCTGCTCCGGGGTGGGCGGCTGCGCGGAGCGCAACGCCACCATCGCCTCTTCCGGAACGATGCCGCGCACCGCCATCGCCTCGGCGGCCGCCAGCTCCACCTCGAGCCAGGTGGCATACACCGCCCCCTCGTCCCAGAGACGCCCCATCTCCGGTCGCGTGTAGCGAGAGATCATGCCCGTGGATGCCCTTGCAGGCGGTTGGAGGAGACTCGTGAGGTTGGCGCAGCCAAGTGCATCGGGTGGGGACTCCTATCTTACCAGGAGGACGAATCGCACCCACGCACGCTGATGCGTCCCCGGGTGCCGTGTCTGGGCTCGTCTGAGCGCCGGTTCAGACTCCCGGCGCCACTCCGACTGCAGCAGCCGCTTTGGCAAGGTGCTCGTCGAACGTCGCCAGCGCCAGATTCAGCCGCAGGGCAAGCTCGAGGTAGCTTGCATCGTAGGCAGACAGGCCCGTCTCGCGTGCGAGTCCTACAAGTCGTTTCATGGTGTCTGGCTCCGAGGCCACCACACGCACTGGCAGGCGTCCCAGCAGGCTCACGGCCTCCTCCGCGTCGCGTTGGTCGATCCGCCCACGGCGCTCGGCGACGGCCAGCACGTTGGCCATCTCCGGGCGCCAGAGCTCGGGGACCATTGCTTCGGTCTCGCCGAGCACGGCGAGAAGACGATGCGCTGCGTCGTTGGTCTCGTCGTGCAGGCACCAGGCGGCGCTGACCGAGCAATCGAGCACGAAAGGGCTCAACGTCGCCGCCCCGCGTCGCGGAGGTCCAGGATCGAGTCGGGACCGGGTCGGGTTCGCGATCGTAACTCGTCGAGCGCCCCGATCGCCTCTCGGATCCGGCGTTGCGCGTCCTGCTCGGGCGGCACGAGCACGGCCATCGGCACGCCACGCTTGGTGATCGTGATGCGCTCGCCGCGCCGCACCCGCTCGAGCAACTCAGACAGATGTGTCTTGGCCTCGAAAGCCCCCACCCTGCCGGTCTTGTCGCGGTGTGAAGGCATGCTCATGTTCCTTGGAGACGGCCCGCCGTGCTCCGTTTCCGACGGCCGCCGGCGGCCGGATGCCGGCTCGGCGCAAGCTTGGCAACAGCGCGCATGGTCGATTGGAATCTATAACAACTAGTTTATTAGGCTGGTTGATCATGCGTCAAGCAAGCAAACCTTCGTCGGGGCACAGGCGGGCCCCGTCGGGCAAGCGCAGGCCATCGGCATAGCGGGAGCGCAGCTCGTCCGCTACCTGGCGGCGGGCGATCAGGCCGGCTGACAGCGTACTGGGGTCGAACAGGCGGTTGGCAATGCTCTGGACATCGTCGATGCTCACCGCGTCGATGCCCGCGAGGATCTCGTCGAGGCTGAAGGTGCGGCCGAATGTCATCTCCTGGCGGGCCAGGTTGGCCATGCGGCCGAAGGTGTTCTCGAGGCTCAGCATGAGGCCGCCCTTGAGGTGTTCTTTTACCCGGGCGAGCTCATCGGGCGCGATGGGCTCCTGCCGCAGGCGGTCGAGCTCCTGCACGATCAGCTCGAACACCAACGGCACCGACTCCGGGCCGGTTCCGGCCGAGATCCACAGGTAGCCGGTGTCGCTGTAGCCGGACAGCGAGGAGTAGACGCTGTAGGCCAGGCCGCGCTCCTCGCGAATGGACTGGAACAGGCGCGAGGAAACGCTGCCGCCGAGCAAAGTATTGAACACATGGGCTCCGTAGCGGACGGGCTCGGCCGTCGAGGGCGCCTCGCAGGCGACGTACAACTGCACCTGCTCGAGGTCGCGGCTGGGGATGATCGTGAAGTGCGGCTGGCAGCTCGGCGCCACCCGCTCGCGCGTCGACTCGAGCTCCGGCAGAGCACCAAAGTGCTCACGCACCAGTGCCTCCAGCTCCTCGTGGTGCAGGTTGCCGGCGGCGGCCACCAGCAGGTCTCCGGGTGCGATGGCGCGCAGCTGATGCCGCAGCAGGTCCGGCGTGAAGGAGCGAACGGTGTCACGTGTGCCGAGAATGGGTCGGCCCATCGGGTGTCCTGACCAGAAGCGCGACAAGAAGGTCTCGAACAGCAGATCTTCGGGATCGTCCTCGGCCGAGGCGATTTCCTCCAGAACCACCCCCCGCTCGCGCTCCAGCTCCTCGGGATTCAGGCGCGGGTTGGTGACCAGATCGGCGAGCAGATCGAGCGCGTCGGCCAGGTGCTCATCGAGCACCATGGCGTAGTAGCAGGCGTTCTCGCGCGAGGTGAACGCATCGAGCTGTCCGCCCATCGAGTCGATCGCCACCGCGATCTGGCGCGTGTCGCGACTGAGCGTGCCCTTGAACAGCATGTGCTCGAGGAAGTGGGTGACGCCGTTTAGCGCCTCGGATTCATCGCGCGAACCCATCTTCACCCACACGCCGATGGACGCCGAGCGCACCGTGGATATGCGCTCGGACACGAGCATCAGCCCGTTCTCGAGCGTCGTGCGACGAATTGCGGAAGGGTCGATCATGGCAGGCCGTGGTGGAGTCGTCGCTGGCGCCGTCGGCGGTCAGCCCTCGATGCTCTGGCTGGCGGCTTCGACGATCAGCTCGGCGAAACCGATAGCCCGTGTTGACTGGGCCGCCGAGAAGGCCTCTGCGGGCGTCCCCTGATCAAGACCGTTCGGGTAGCGCGTCGGGAGGTAGAGCAGATCGAGCTCTCGGGCGCCGTCCAACTGCGCGCTCAGCTGCTCCGATCGGGGCTCTAGCGCCTGGATCAACGAGCGCACGTTGTGGCCAATGACCGCCCTGGCCCCGCTGTTGTAATGGACTGTCTTGACCGCCATTTCCGCGGCCTGCTGGGCGTGGAAGCAGGCTGGAGGATGGTAGCCGCCGGAGGCAGCGTGACGTGCATATTCGAGTTCTTCACGGGCCGACTGGAGCCATCGCAGGGCTTCACGGAGTCGATCTTTCATAGATCGTCACCCCTTGTGAGGCAAGAGCTGCGAAGAGCCCGATTCCTCGCTCGATGCCTGCCGCGAACTCCTCTGGTGTGTAGATGACCAGGTCGAGCGCGACCGGGATCGCGTCGAACAGCTCACGCAACAGCGAGGCCCTCTCGAGTGGCGCCAGGTCGGTCGCCAGAACCACGACAAGGTCGAGGTCGGCGTAGCCATCGCTGGTTGCGCGCGCGTACGAACCGAAGGCAACGGCCCGCACGGCTCCCGCAGCCTGGAGCGGCGCGAAGGCCAACTCCGCGAGCTCTTGGAGTGTGTACGCGGCCGTTTCTTGAAGCACAACAACGTCATTGCCCATGGCGCGATCGTAGCACGGGCCTCGGGCACGCCGGCGCAGTATCTGCTTGGCGTCCGGCCCGGACAAAGTCAGCGCGCTGTGGGCATCAGCCGGTGAACTCCGCCAAGGCATCCTCTAGGGTTGGCCGGCCGATTTCCTGCAGCTCGTAGCCAACGCGGAGCGCCGGCACGTCGATGCTCAGAAGGGCCCGTAGATCGATTGGCGTGGCCACCAGCACCAGGTCGCAGGGAGTGGCGTTGATTGTCTCCTCCAGCTCCCGGATCTGCTCGTCGCTGTAGCCCATTGCCGGCAAGCAAGCCTCGATGTGGTCGTATTTCTCGAAGGTCTCGGCGATGCTACCCACCGCGAACGGGCGGGGGTCGGCAAGGTCGGCGGAGCCGAACTTGAGCGCTGCCGTCACGCCGGCGCCGTACTCCATGCCGCCATGGGTGAGCGTCGGGCCGTCTTCGATCACCAGCACCTGCTTGCCGGCGATTTGCTCGGCACCATCGACGAACAGCGGCGAGGCCGCATCGATAACCATCGCCTTCGGGTTGATCTCGGCGATGTTCTGGCGCACCTGCTGTACCGCCTCGGGTGAGGCGGTATCGATCTTGTTGATCACCACCGCATCGGCGCGCCGCAAGTTCGCCTCGCCGGGGTAGTAGCTCACCTCGTGACCCGGCCGGTGCGGATCGAGGACGACGATCTCGAAGTTTGGCGCAATGAACGGAAGATCGTTGTTGCCACCGTCCCAGACGATCAGGTCGGCCTCCTCTTCGGCCTCGGTGACGATAGCGCCGTAATCGACCCCGGCGTACACCACCGCACCGCGACGGATGTGCGGCTCGTACTCCTCGCGCTCCTCGATGGTGCAATCGTGCAGATCGAGATCCTGCAGCGTGGCGAAGCGCTGCACTCTCTGGCGCACCAGGTCGCCATAGGGCATCGGGTGGCGAATGGCCACCACTTTCTTGCCCGCATCCATGAGGATCTGCATCACCCGGCGGGTGGTCTGGCTCTTGCCGCAGCCGGTGCGCACGGCGCAGATCGAGATCACCGGAACGGAGGCCTTAACGGTGCCGTTGTTCATTCCCAGGAGACGAAAATCGGCCCCCGCGGCGGTGGTGCGCGAGGCCAGGTGCATGACCTGCTCGTGCGACAGGTCGCTGTAGGCGAGCACCACCTCGTGGATGCTCCGTTCCACGATCAGCTGCTCGAATCCCTCCTCGGGCAGGATGGGCACGCCGTCCGGGTACAGCTTGCCGGCCAGCTGTGCGGGATAGGTCCGGCCCTCGATATCAGGAATCTGGGTGGCGGTGAAGGCAACCACTTCGTAGGCTTCGTTGTCGCGGAACGTCGTGTTGAAGTTATGGAAGTCGCGCCCGGCAGCGCCCAGGATCAGTACACGCGTGCGTGACATACAAAGCCCCCGCGGATGTGGGTGTCGGAGCGGAACAAGTTGTGTCGTGACGATTGTCGGACGCCGCCAGCAGGCCGTGGTGGAAG
>JACZXM010000246.1 GCA_022571615.1 Acidobacteriota bacterium
ACTGTCGGGGTGGCAGCCGACGTAGAAGTCGTGGTAACCGCCGCGCTCGTTGCTCCCTACCGGCACCTTGGCCACCAGCGCGTCGTCCATGTGTCCCTCGACGACGTGCGCCATGTCGTAGACGTGGGCACTCGGCCCACGTATGGTCGCGAACAACAGCGGGCGCCCGTTGGAGTGCTGGTACATGAAGATATTGTGGAACCCACCCGGGTTATCCGGGGCGTGGATGCGGGCCACTTCCTTGACGCTGGCCGGATCCGGAAGCCCGGTAACATCGAGCACCACGGCGCCAAGATCCGCGTCGGGACCGCCCTGCCCGAATTGCAGGGATTGCACGACGTAGGTGCGGTCCTTCCACTGGAAGTACTTGACGTCCATGCCGCCGAGAGGAAGGTGGAGATCCTGATCGTTGATACGCCAGCGGTACAGCACCTTTGGGTGGCGCGGATCCGACAGATCGATGATGTCGGTCCCCTTCTCACCGTGAGATCCGTAGACCATGCGGCCGACGTACGCGTAGGGACGATCGAGATCCTGCTCGAGTTCGATATCGGAGACATTGAGACGCGGTCCCAGCGGAAGGTGCGACAGCACCTCGATGTTGTCGCTCCCGGGCTTGTCGGGCGTCCACTGCTGCGCCGTAGGGTGTGCGATCGCTGAGGACCAGCAAGCGGTGAGCATTAGAGTGACTACGCCCGCTGCGCGGCAAATCTGCATTCACGGACCTCGTTGGGAAGGGGGAGTATCGAACGAAGAACGATCCTAATATGGTATCGGGACGGTGGTCGTGTCCAGCCGCACCACCCATTTTCGCGCAGTCCACCCGCCGGTCGCCCGCAGCGACCGCAGTCGAGGAGAACGTCGCGTTGGCCTCCAGACCGTTGCGCATTGCCATCGCCTCGACGGAGAAGGGTTGGCATGGCGGTGAGGAACAGGCGCGCTTGCTGGCCGAGGGGCTGCGTGATCGTGGGCAGGAATGTCGAGTCCTGGCCCAACGCGGCGGGGCGTTTGCAGAGCGAATGCGGGCAGCCGGCTTCGAGACCCAGACCTTCGCCGGCTCGGGACACTCCCCTGCAGCGCTCTTGCGCCTGCGGCTGGGGTTTCAGGAGCGGCCTGTTGACGTCCTGCACGCCAATGACCCGCACGCCCTGACTGCCGCCGGATTGGCCTCGCGTGGCATCCGTATCCCGGTCCGCATCGCCGCTCGCCGGGTGGCGTTCAAACCCCGCACGCCGCTTGCCTACCGGTGGCTTGCCGATCATGTGATCTGCGTCTCTGGTGCGGCGCGCCGTCGCTGCCTGGATGCCGGCATACCGGAGGGCAGGATCTCGGTCGTGTACGACGGTGTCGACCCGAACCGAATCGTGACGGCCTCGCGAGCGCGTGGGCGTCGTATCCTCGAGCTGGCGCCGGAAACACCGGCCCTGCTGTCGGTGGCGGCATTGGAGGAATGCAAGGGACACCGCACCTTGATCGAAGCGTTCGTGTCGGTGCTGGCCGCCTTCCCGCGCGCAAGGCTCGTGCTTGCCGGCGCGGGCTCACGCCAGACGGCACTGCGGGCTCTGGCACGCAGGCGGGGTGTCGACAGCCAACTTGACTGGCTGGGGCACCGATCCGACGTGCCTGATCTGATCGCCGCTGTCGATGTGCTTGTCCTGGCCTCCACCACCGAGGGCCTTGGCTCCTCGCTCATCGAGGCCATGCTTGCGGCGCGGGCCATCGTCTCCACCAGGGTGGGAGGTGTTCCCGAGCTGCTGGGGACCCGGCCTCTCGAGCCCGAGCTCGCCGAGTGGCCTCCTTCGCTCGGAGGTTCCTTCGTTCGTCGAGGATCCGAAAGACGACCATAACTCCGGCCATGATGATCAGGCCGCCTAACCCCAGCACCACGGAGACCCAGATACCGCCATTGCTGGCCAGAAGAATCACGGCTTCAGAGTCGCCCTCGGATTCCTCGAGGCCTCCGCAGCATCCACTTTGGCGATGCCAAAGATGCCCGCGGCAATTGCCGTGGCGGAGGCTGCGAGCACGACGGACCACTCGACCTCGCCGGCGAAGGCCTTCACTAGGTAGGGGGAGATGGCGCCGAAAATCAGCGCCCAGGTTTTACGGCTTTTGAGTCGTTCACCGAGTGTCATGGTGTGAAGACGTATCGCACAATGATGGCTATCGCGCCACTGATACCACTCGAGATGATGGCTACCTTCACCTGCAGTTTGCCGATGCACTTCTCGAGTCGATCCACCGCGATCTCAACTTTCGTGATGGCCTCGGTTTGGTGACTGACCTTGGTTTCCAGGACGGCGATCTTCGTTTCGTCGGTGGGCATTATGACTTGGGCCTCCTTTCGGCGTGTGTGCGCCAGTGGCGGACCTCAACATGCGGCCAGTCTCGAGGCTCGTTCCAGAAGGCACCGGGCTCGAGTTCCTCGGCGTTGACCAGGGCCGCGGCGGCAGGGATGAGCGCCCAGCGGGGGTCTCTGTCCTCTGCCCACTTGCCGTCTACCAGGATCACGAAGTCCACGGCCAGCGATGCCGGCTTGCCATCTGCGGTGAGGCAGCAGTGCGCCGTTTCCTCTGGGGGTGCCTTGGTAACGATCTGCTTGGGGTTCTCGACAAACCACGCCCCGTTGACCCGCGTGCGCCCACGCTGGAACAGCACCATCTGCTCAGCGGGGTCTCGCCACGTGGACGCGACATGCACCTCTACCTTCTCTTGCTCTGTCGGGCGCTCTCTGAGCCACCCCTGCATGATCCGCAGCATATGCTCGGCCTGAGCTCGCAA
Source organism: Acidobacteriota bacterium (assembly GCA_022571615.1). Lineage (GTDB taxonomy): Bacteria > Acidobacteriota > UBA890 > UBA890 > WLXD01 > JACZXM01. Next base: position 2,782 of record JACZXM010000246.1, read on the forward strand.
GGGAGCCCAGACCAGTTGCAGCTGCGTCTGGTCACGTGAGGCGTTGAATGACATCAGCGGATTTCCGAGATGCGACAGATGAGCGGCGCTGAAGCGTGGCAGATCTTGTAGACACCTGCGAGGCTCCGAATGGCCTGGCCGATGCTGATACCGTAGTGCTCCTCAAGCTCGCGGCTGGCTGCCTCATCGAGCTCAAAGTCGCCGAGTTTACCCTTGATGATCTCGATACCATCCCAGCTGCATATGACTGTCGCAACACTGCTCTGGATGAACTCTTCCTCCGAAACTCCACAGGCCAAGAAGAGAGCGAGAGCAGTAATGGCGACCCAGCGGGGCATCTACAGGCCAGCGTCCGTTTTAGCCGCAGCCTCAATCTCGGCGCCAGTCGCCGGCAGCGCGACAGTGGTGTCGCCGTTGAGTCTACCGCCATCCGTCGGATTCTCCGCGTTCCATTCAATAATCGCTTGAGCCGGAATGATCGTGTATGCACCGCCTCCGTCCTTCTCCATTTCGTGTTTTACAAGAATTCTAACCAATGCCATCGCCATGATTTCGTCCCCCTATGGACAAGCTATGATCGCGAGGACCAGCTCTCCGTTTAGAGTAGTGATACTGGTGCAACCGGCTCCGTCATGATCTTCGAGAATGATTTGTCCGCCTTCCACCGCAACCGTCGACTCGATAAAAAATGTTGGCGTACTCGTTCCCGTCATATGAATCTGGGCAGTAGGCGCTGTTTCGCCGATACCAATCTGGCCGACATTGTCTATAACAAGATCCGGAGTCGTGAAAATACTTCCGCCGATGGCCGTTGATCGTGTGATTTCAAGCCCCCCGCCAACATTGAAGTTGAATCCGATCTGGAAGTTCTTCTGAGTATTTGACGATAGAAATAAAAGGCGTGATTGAGCATTTGCCGAAGCATCCCCTAGAGCGATAACAGTGTTTGCGTTCGTCCCGACATGCAGCGCGTGATCTGGAAATGAGTTACCGAGGCCAACCTGACCGGACGTTTCGATCACCATACGATCTGTAGTGCCGAGTGTGGCGCTCTGCGAAACTTTGAAACTGTCCCCGGCGGTATTATCTGTTCCTATTGTCCAGGATTGAACGCTAGGGCCCGCAAAAAAGATATATGGATCGTCCGCCGACGTACCGCCCACTTTGATAGTTAATCTGGATGGCGAGTTAGCGGTGTTTGAGGTGTTCTCTACCTGAAATTCAACACCAGCGCCGGACGAGTCCTTTTGTATGTGTAAGAGGACCGCCGGGGCGCCGCCGATGCCCACGTTCCCGCCCTCATCGGCGAGCAATATATCACCCTTGGTCGCATTACTCGTTGAGCGCAGCGTCAGGTTGTTACTCGCGGCCGTACCCCCACGAAGGATCTGTCCTCCCGATTGACCGAGCAGGATCGCAGCACCCGCGCTCGTGACGTTCGCGGCGTCAGTCACGTCCGCTAACGCTTCGATGCCATCGAGTTTCGTTTTATCGGCCCCAGTCATGAAGCCATCAGCACCGGACGCTATTACGTCTGCATGCTGAGTACCGCCTCCCCTCACGCCGTGCGCCGTATCGTTGGTGAGAACACCGGAACTCATGCCGTTGACTGTAGGGCTTGGGTAGGTTCCTGCGAGCCCTCCACTCGCGGAGCCTGATGGAGTTCTTGAATCCGCTGCGTCGTCAAGTGTAACATCCTTGTCGGGCATGTTGATGGTTCTGGTTGTGCCGGTCGTTAGAGCATCCGCTTCAATGGCTACGAGCTTGGTAGCATCAACACTTCCTTTGACTACAGCGGTGGAATCTACAATAGGCAATATATCGCCCGTATCGACGGTATGATCACCTGAGAAAAAGGTTTGCGTTGTTGAGCCGTCACCTACGAGAATCCGATCCGATGTTGTATTCCATTCAATACGCCCCTCTGCCGTTGGAGCGGTACCTGTGGTGAGCGTAATGCTGCCAGCGGCAATAGTTAGCGCATTAGCTACCGTGCTGTCTGTGTGGCTATGCCCGTCATCGTCGACGGTTGGGTTAGGATACGTTCCACCTAGGGCCCCTCCGGCTGTAGCGCCTTCATTCAAATAGACTGCGTCGAGTTCATCACAGCCCCCCTCTCCATCCAAGTAGGTCGTTGTACCAGCGCATACGGTATTTGCGTTCGTGTCCGTCGTATGAACGCCCGAGAAGAATGTCTGGGTCGTAGATCCATCCCCCACAAGGATACGGTCGGTGCTTACGTTCCATTCAACGCGTCCCTCTATGGTTGGCGCCGTACCGCCGGCCAATGTGATATTAGAGCCTGAGCCCACCGTAAGGGTGTCGGCGATGGTGCTATCCGTGTGGCTGTGAGAATCATCAGTCACCGTGGGGTCGGGGTAGGTTCCCCCGAGATCTCCACCAGCAGATTCGCCAGCGTTGACATAGACGGCGTCGAGCTCATCACAATTTCCCTCGCCATCGAGGTAGGTTGTCGAGCCGGTGCAAATCGTGTTGGCATTGGTGTCCACCGTTGCTGTGTGATGAGCACTGACATCTACCGCATGTACGCTCACATCCACACCATCGATCGTCACAAGCGCATCTACCGTCAGGTTGCCGGTTAGGTTGTCGCCAGCATCAAGCAGATACTGGGGATGATCATCATCTGCGAGCCCGGCTATGGCACCA
>JACZXM010000247.1 GCA_022571615.1 Acidobacteriota bacterium
AGAACAGCGGGTGGAGGGACTCGCTCCCGACCACTACCATCTTGCGTTGACGAATCTGGGTGAGACGTGTTTCCTGGCGGCGAACCCTGTTCTGGACTTGGAGCACGAAAACGCTCTGGAAGTCGTGAGTGTGTTGGTGGCTCCGGCGGGGGCGATCAGAGGACGTTTGCTTGCCGGTTCGGCGTCTCCATATGACTTCACGGTGGTTCTGGTGGCGGCGGCGGAGGTGACGGGCCCGTCATCCGCTGCGAAAAGGCCGCCTGTTCAGGTCGCTTTCCCGAACGCGGAAGGGCGGTTTTCTGACGAGCCAGTGGTTTGACCCCGACGCATGGGAGGTCACCGTTGCCGAAGACGAGATCGTTATACGGGGACATTTTTACGCGATCGGAAAGCCCATGATGACCCCGTTACGGCTTCTGGGTTTCCGTATGTTCAGTCTCACGCTGGGGCGTTTGGATACGATCAGCTACTGGTTGAAGAAGCTGTTGGTCAAGAAGCTCATCTACCGCAAGAAATCGCTGGGCATTGATTTTGAGCGACGCATTCTGCTTCGCGATGATGGATTCACGGTGCGGGACCGCATTCAAGGTTTTCCGGGGCACACGGTTGAGAGCCTGCAATGGGTCGACAGGTTCACGACCATCCACATGGGCTCATCGCGGTATTTCGTGCCCAATGAGCTGGACCCGTGCGGGCGGGAGGAGGCACAGTCGCAAGTGTCGGTGGACGTGGCGCGGCTCGCGGATGGTGTGACGCTCGAAAGGGTTGTTTCCTGCCAATCGACCTAGTGAACCGCCAACGTTGAATCGACGGGTTGAGCGGGCCGCTTCCTGACGGGCGCGGTACTGATGCTCAGGACGCGCCCTATCAGTACGGCGAGCGTAAGCGACCCGCCTCTTGGTCGTTTGTAGTTGCGAAAAGGCACCGTACGATGTGCCGTTGGGAGTCATTTCTAGATCATGTGCGGCATCTGTGGCTACGTCGGTATCGACGATGACGCGTTGATTTCGCGAATGACGCAGACGCTCGTGCATCGCGGACCCGACGACGTCGGCTACTATCGCGACGGCGACATGGCGCTGGGGCATCGGCGGTTGAAAGTCATCGATCTTGCAGGCGGTCGGCAGCCGATGCAGAATCGGGATCAGTCATTGGTCCTTGTATTCAACGGAGAGATCTACAACTATCCCGAGATCCGCGACACGCTACAGCAGCACGGACATACATTTCAAACCGCTTCAGACACGGAGGTCTTGTTGCAGGCCTACGAAGCTTACGGTGCAGACGCCCTCGAAAAACTGAACGGGATGTTCGCGTTCGTGGTCTACGATCGCGCCGCCGGATCACTGTTTCTGGCCAGAGACCGCGTCGGAATCAAGCCGCTCTATTATCTGGCGTTGCCGGGCTGTTTCCTATTCGCTTCGGAGGCAAAAGCACTGCTATGCCATCACGCCTGGAGTCCCTCCATCGATGCACGCGCCATCCACGACTATCTCGCTCTTCGCTACGTGCCGGGCGACCGGTCGGTGATCCATGAGATTCGCCGACTGCCCGCGGGACACTATTTGACATATCGAGACGGGCGGATCGAAATCCAGAAGTACTGGGAGGTGCCTCAACACGACGGCCCTGGCGATCGTCGCGAAGAAGAATGCCTGGAGGAGCTGTCAGAGCTCATGGCGCGGAGCGTCAAGCGCCGGATGATCAGTGATGTGCCGTTCGGCGCCTACCTGAGCGGCGGTTTGGATTCCAGCACGATTGTCGGGGTGATGGCGGGCATGGTATCCGAACCGATCAAGACGTTCGCCGTCGGATTCGATTACGAACACGACGAGCTGAATGAGGCGGCCGCGACGGCGAAGTTCTTCGGCTGCGACCATCACGAGATTGCCTGCCGGGCCGAGGATGTCTCCCTGCTGCCGGAGATCGTGTATCACCTCGACGAGCCCATGGGTGACGCGATTATCATTCCGATGTTCCAGCTTTCTCGGGAGGCGAAGCGCCATGTCACCGTGATTCTGACCGGCGAAGGGGGCGATGAAATCTTCGGTGGTTACCTGTTTCACAAGGTCATGCAGCTTGGGGAATGGTATCGCCGTGGCGCGCCGCGTGCGCTGCGAGATGGGCTGATCACGCCCCTGCTGTCCGCCGTGCCGGCCTCTCTGATGAACATGGCCTTTCGATACCCCGCGCAACTGGGGCAGCGCGGCAAACAAAAGGTCCTCGACTATCTCAACCTTCTAGACCCGGCTCGTATGGGCGAAGCCTATCGACACCTGATCTCTCTCTTTGACAAACGTGACTTGAGCGACCTGTATACCAGCGATTTTCGAGCGTTGCTGCGGGAACAGGATTCGGATCGCGACGGGCTAGGCCAAAAAGGCGCCCCGCATAGACGGGCTCATTTGGATCGTCTCTTGAGCCTGCAGTTCGACCACTGGCTACCCGACAACATGCTGCTGCGCCAAGACAAGACCGGAATGGCGCATTCGATAGAAGGTCGCGTTCCCTTCCTGGATCATGAACTGATCGAGTTCGCGCTGAAGCTCCCCACACGCATGAAAATCCGGCGGATGACGGGTAAGTACCTCTTGCGCCGATATGCCGCCGGGTTTCTACCGCCAAAAGTCGCCCAAAGAAAGAAGATGCCCTTCTACGTCCCGGTGGAGCTTTACTTTGAACATCCCGAGTTTCGCAAGCTGATGGATGATGTGCTTGGCGAAGATGCGGTGCGTCGTCGCGGTATCTTCAGGCCCGAGGCGGTTGAGCGGCTCAAGGCCCTGCCGCCCGCCGAGGGCGAGCCGCCCGACTACGTGATCAGCGCCGAGGGCGTCTTCACCCTGGACATCATGGCCGACCCGAACGTCCATCCGATGGCATCGGACAACGTGATGATGGAGGACATCTACGCCTGCGAGGCCGTCCAGAGGGGCATGGGTTCGCCGCTCTTCGAGGTCGGGCCCCTGTCGAAGTACGAGTCCGCGCTGAGCTTCTTCCAGCAGCAGGTCCTCGACTACGTGCCAGCGGAATGAAGGTGAAATTGTGCCTGTTGGCGCAAGTCCGGTTGCTCTATCTTGGATGACCGTTGACGCCATCTCTCAATCAAGAGAGTCATCGCGGTGCCCGAGAAGACCCTTGATCGCATCGAAATCTTCAAGGATGTATCGCGCGACGCCAGGCAGGCCTTGGTCACGCGCTGCACCTGGACGTCGTACGACGCGAACCAGCAGATCGTCGGCCATCTCGACACGTCGAAGCAGGTCTTCTTCCTCGTCGACGGCAAGGCGCGCGCCATCATCTATTCGGTCACGGGCAAGCCGGTAACGTTCCGCGACATCGAGGCTGGCGGCATGTTCGGCGAGATCGCGGCGATCGACGGAAAGCCCCGATCGGCGAGCGTCGAGACCCTGACGCCTTGCCTCGTCGCGTCGATGTCGTCGACAGTCCTGTGGGATGTCTTGCGCGAATACCCGCCAGTGATGACGGCGGCCCTCAAATATTTCACGGGTCAGGTGCGGACGCTCACCGAGCGGGTCTTCGAGTTCAGTACGCTCGCGGTCAAGAATCGCATCCATGCCGAGCTGTTGCGCATGGCCCGCGACCACCCGGGCGAGGACGAAACGGTGATCCTGTCGCCGACGCCGACCCATGCCGAGATCGCCAGCAGAATCAGCACCCATCGCGAAGCCGTCACCCGGGAGCTGAACCGCCTGGTCGAGATCGGCCTGATCGAACGGCGCAAGAGCAAACTGATAATCCTCGACGTGACCCGCCTCGCCCGGCTGGTTCACGAGGTCATCGGCGAATAGCCCGAGACCCCAAGCGGCCGAGCCGGGTTATGCACGGCTTGCCGCCAATCCGCGAAATTCCTCGAACAGATGTGGGAAATGCCACTGCTGGCGCCGATCGGGCGCCCGACAATGGCGGTGACGCGATGTTATCGCACAGACATGAGGGGTCGTCCGATGATGTACTACGAAAAATGTCCGGGGTCGTCCGCGAAGCTTGGCGACGTCGCCGCGGGATGGATCTTCTATGCCGCGCTGGTTCTGGTGCTGGCGTTGGTCACCGTCACTGACATTGCCTATCGCTAGCTCATCAATCTTAACCCGACACGCGAGACGCCCTGGCGTGGCAAGCCGCCGTCACGCCGACGAGGTGGTCGAAGACTCGGGAATTCGCTGCGACGGCGTGGGAAACATCGAGGTATTCGACGTGGGGTGCCAGATATTGCGCGACCGGCCGGATCGATGGCTGACTCCCGGAAGCTATGTTACCATCGCGGCCCGCGGAGAGCCCGTTCGGAGGCTCCAATGGCCGCTACCCGCATTACCCGCAGACTCGCTGCCATCTTCGTGGTTGACGCGGTCGGCTACAGCCGCCTGATGGAAACCGACGAAATGGGTACGCATGTCCAGTTCAAGTCCGATTTGGAGAGGTTTTTCCGGCCCAGGATCGACGAGCACCACGGCCGCATCGTGAAGACGACCGGAGACGGCCTCCTGGCCGAGTTTGCCAGCGTGGTCGATGCGGTGCAGTGCGCGGACGCGGTACAAGGGGAGATCGGGGCAAGCGCCGGCGCGGCGCATCCGGATCGTCCCCTGACATATCGGATCGGGATTCACCTGGGCGATATCATGATCGATGAGGGCGATATCTACGGCGACGATGTCAACATCGCCGCCCGCCTGGAACAGATGGCCGAACCCGGAGGCGTCAGCATTTCTCGCGAGGTCTACCGTAGCGTCCACAGGAGGCTCGATTTCGACTTCGAGGACACTGGCGAACACCACCTCAAGAATATCACCGAGCCGATGCGAGTCTATCGCGTGGTGAGACGGTCGAAGCCTGGCGAAACAAGTCGCGCCGCAGCACAGGCAACGACGGCGGCCATGGCGCCGGCGGACGCCACCAGACCGAGCAATGGCCTTCACGATCCGGCCATCGTCGTCTTGCCGTTCGAGAACCTGAGCGGAGACCCGCAGCAGGAGTACTTCTGTGACGGTCTCACCAACGACATCACCACCGACCTGTCCAAGTTCGCCAATCTCTTGGTCATCGCCGCGAACTCGGGCATCGTGTGCTTCTTCCCCTTGGGCTGTTGCTGTGACTGCTCAAGCGTTTTCGCTCGGTAGAAAATATCCAGATGAACCGCATAATGAGACACCTGAACAAAAAACGGACGGCCGCTGTTCGCCTGTGTCTCGATAAAGTCACACGCGCGGTCAGTGATGCCAAAAATGAGCTTGGGGTCGTCCTTTGCGGCGGGGCCGCCGCTGCCTTTGCCCCCACCTGTGCCATTGCCGGTGTAGCCGTCACTGACGTCATAGCCCATTTCTTCCGGCGTGACGCTCAGGGACAGATGGGCAGCCACCGGGGTGAAGAC
>JACZXM010000248.1 GCA_022571615.1 Acidobacteriota bacterium
GGCGGTCTACTCGCCGATGGGGGAGGACGGCTACCCGCAGCCGATCTGGGACAAGCTCAGCGGCAAGATCGATCGCCAGGTCGCCGAGTACTGGCGCGAAAACTATGACCTGCGCTACATCATGGAACGCGATTGGGCCACCCTGGGGCCCAAGCTCGTCGGCAAGCTCCATATCTACGCCGGCGACATGGACAACTACTACCTCAACAACGCCGTCTACCTGACGGAGGAGTTTCTCGAGAGCACCACCGACCCTTACTACGCCGGTGTGGTGGACTACGGCGACCGGGCCGAGCACTGCTGGAACGGCGACCACGACAACCCGAACGCCATCTCGCGGTTGCGCTACAACACCATGTATGTGCCCAGGATCCTGGAGCGCATGCGCGAGACGGCGCCCCCGGGAGCCGACCTCACGAGCTGGCGGTACTGAGACCAGTCGGTCGGCCGCAGGTGTCTTCCCGCCGGCTTGGGACCTGACCCGCGTCGGTGGCCGTCTAACCAGGTCGAATATCCGGGCCCTGCCTGCCGGGGTCGGAGCGGGCATCCGCGGGTTGAAACAGTGAGTGAGTATGGCCATACTCTAGATATGGCCATACCAAAGATCAAGGCGACGTATTCCTTGGACGTAGAGACGACGCGCGAGCTCGCGGAGCTGGCCCGGCGCTGGAGCACCACCAAATCGGGCGCGTTACGGCGAGTCATCAACGAAGCCGCGGCGTCTGCAAGGCCGACCCGGCTGCAGGCATTCCGCGCTTTGCAGCAGAGCCTGGCGTTGAGCGAGGAGAAGGCCAATATCTGGATCCGCGAGATCCGGGCGGAGCGGGACGCGGGGCGGCCAAGGACCGACGGTTGATCCACCTGGACACCGCCTTCCTCGTACGCGCTCTGGTTGCTGGCACTCACGAAGAGAGCTGCCTCGCAGGGCTGTTGGATGGCGACGAACCGATCGAGATCAGCGTTCCGGCGTGGGCGGAATTCCTTTGCGGACCGCTGCATGCCGAGCAACTCGAACTCGCCTGCGACGCGATCTGGCGCCGTGTCCCCTTGATCGAGCAAGATGCCCAACTCGCCGCCAAGCTGTTCAACGAAGGCGGCCGCCGGCGCGGCTCGTTGAGCGATTGCTTCATCGCCGCGATCGCCATCCGCCAACACGCCCGGCTGCTCACGTGCAACGCGGATGACTTTGAACGGTTCCGCCCGTTCGGGCTCCGCGTTTTCGGCGACTCCTAAGCAGGCCTCGAGATTCTGGTGATCCGGCGGCGCCCGAGGCTCGGACAGCGCTTCGCGGTCCTGCGTTCCGAATTGCTCAGTAGATCGCGTAGGCAATCAGCATCAGCGTGTACAGCGACGCGAGCGTCAGGAGGGCAAAGCCTGCCAGGCGGGCGAAGCGACTGCCCTGCCAGCCGTTGCGAACCACCTGCGGCAGATTCAATCCGGCGACCCCGAGCAGAGCGAGCACGGCGTAGACACCGAAGGGCACATGCGTCGGTTCGTGGGTGATCTCGCGCCGGAGACGGTCATAGCAGCAGGGCTCGTAAACGCGCTCGCGCACCTCCGGCGGCAACAACTCGCCCAGACGGCGCCACCACGGCCGTGGCGTGGGCTCGGCCTCAGGCGGGCGATTCGACATCATTGAAACGCTCGATGACCTGCAGGTTGAAGTCCCGCTCCCGCTCCCAGGACGATTCGCCGGATGCCTCGAGGCGGTAATTGCGCTCCCGAATGATCTGCCCGCCAATGATCTCCTGGGTGTACCAACCGTCGATCAAGCCCGCCCCCTCGAGCCGGGACATCATCTGGTAAAAGGCCGGCCCGGATTTTCGTAGACCGAACTCCGCGAGCCGATCCCGGATCTGCCGGCCGGTAATCGCGCCGCCTCGCAGAGCACCCAGAACAACGAACTGAAGATCGGTGAGTCGGCGAGCTCTCATCCCTTGGACCGATTCCCTTGACGTTTGCACCGCCACTAATATAACGTAATATTATGTCACTATTGATTATATCAAATTAGGAGGCTCTGATGAAAGCGTCGTGGCGCAACGGGGTGGCCTGGCTCCTGGCAATCCTGGTCGGGATCGCTATCGGTCTGGCCGGAACGGCGAAGCTCACCACGCCCGACCGTTGGGACGGTATGTTCCGCGAGTTCGGCTACCCGAACCCGGAGTTGATGGTCTATCTGACGGGTGCACTGGAGCTGACCGGCGGCCTGCTCCTGCTGGCGCCGCCACTCGCGCCCTACGGGGCCATGCTGGTCGGCGCTGTCATGTTCGCTGCCGCCGCCTCCCACGTCGTGACGGGGATCGGCAGCCCGTTCGGCCCGCTGGTACTCCTTCTGCTAGCGTCGGTGGTCGGATACTTGCGCTGGCCCCGCCGCTGGGTGCCCGGCGGCGCCTGAAGCAACAACGGGTGGCCGGACTTGATCTACGAAGCTTTTCGTAGTATCTACGAAGGTCTTCGTAGTCAAAAGACGAGTGGTCGTCTTCACGATCCCCTGGGAGTCGCATCATGCTTGGGTCCCGCAACTACCGAACCCCGGCTGCAGCGTTGCCGTTCAACCGTGTCCCAAAGCCGACGCACGTCCGACTTAGAACACCTCGTCCAGCCCTCTTGCTAGCTCTGTTCGTGGTGGCCACTACCGGTTCTGCCCAAGAGGCGCCGCCGCTGCCGCACGATGCCCCGGTGATGCTGGTCGGGGATCCGGCCTTTCGAGTCGACAGGATCGCGCCCTTCACGGCCACCTTCGCGGTGGGCCCTGTAGACAAGTCCGGCCCGATGGTGTTTGGCCAACGGGTCGATGCCAGGGCACGTCAGACCCTCTCGCTAGAGCACGCAACGCGCGACGGTCGCGCTGTCCTGATCCGCCGATTCAGCACCCGTTTGGCCGACGGCAGTGAGGTCGCTCACGGGCAGATCACTCTCGATGCCGCGAGCCTGCTGCCCTTGGGTTCCGAAGTGACGCGAGGCGGGGCGACAACTTCCTTTCACTACGACTGGGAGAGTTTCGTGATTACCCAGGAGCCAGCCCCGGAAGACGACTCGTCGCCAGCGCAGGACCACCTAGACCTGCGCATGCTGGAGGTGGCCGTACATGACGTCTGGATGGCCGCGTTGCCGCTGCGCGACGGATTCAGCGCGCGTATTCCGGTGGTGATGGCAGGCGGCGGCGGCAAGTTCTGGGCCGTGCCCCGCGTCGTCGGATCTGAGAAGATCGATATCGGGGATGGCGAAAGCCGGGAGGCCTGGGTCGTGGAAATGGACTGGTGGGGCATGGGCAAGGACGGCGACACGTACTTCCCCGGCGGCGGCGTCAACGGCACAGCCGGTTCCGGCGGCAAGTACTGGGTCCTGAAGAGCCCGCCCCATGGCGTCCCGGCGGTGGTTAGAATCCGCACCGAAGTGAACGCCGAGAAGGATTCAGTCATCCAGTTGCAAGTAGTCGAGAGGTAGCTTCCACGTGACAGCACCCCGGCGATTGAGCGAGCCTACGGGCGCCGAACTCCAGATCCTGCGTGTGCTCTGGTCGCGCGATGAAGCAACCGTACGCGAAGTGCATGAGCAGATCGTTCGGAGCCGCGGCGTCGCCTACACCACGGTGCTCAAGCAGATGCAGATCATGACGAAAAAAGGGCAGGTCACCCGGACGACGGCGGGCCGCGCCCATGTCTACCGAGCGGCACGGAGCGAACGCGCTGTACAAGGAGCTCTCCTGGACGACTTGCTCGAGCGCGCCTTCGGTGGCTCGGTCGGTACGCTGGCCATGTGTGCGCTCCAAGGTCGGGCACTCAGCGATGACGACCGCCACGAGCTTCAGCGCCTGCTGGCGGAACCGGGACCGGTTCCGGTTCCATCCCGCGAGGACCCCAGCGATGGTTGACGTCGGGCTGACCTTGCTGGCGGCGGTCGGCTGGGCGGCGCTGCACATACTCTGGCAGGCGATGTTGATGGCGCTCTTGTACGCGGTGGCTCGTCGGACTCTCAGCCTGACGCCGGCGGCCCGCTACCGACTTGGCCTGGCGGCTCTGTGCAGCCTACTCCTGCTTGGGTCTGCCACCGGGCTTGCTGCGTTGACGCGACCGGGGCTCCCGCGCGACCGTGCGGCCGCGGCGGTCCAGCCCCCGATGACGGCAACCGGCGCGGTCGAAGCGCCGACGACGACCCAAGATAGCCACCAGGCGCGACGGGTTGCATCGTCGACGCCCCTGATCGACGAGGGTTTTCTGCGGGTCATCGGCGCAGCGTGGCTCCTGCTGGCCATCGTCTCGGCAGCCGCGGCTGGCGGCGTGCGCCTGCTGCTGGGACGTCAATGTCGGTTGGCAACACCGTTGCCAGCGAAGCTGCAGTCGCGGGCCGCGCGACTCATCGATCGCCTGGCGCTGCAGGAACCAGTACGCATGCTACAGGCTGGGAGCGTGCGCCAGCCCATGCTCTTCGGGATCCGGAGACCCGTCGTTCTGATGCCCGCGTGGCTCATCCGGGACCTCCCCACCCGTCACGTCGAAGCCCTCCTGGCGCACGAGTTGGCGCACATTCGCAGAAGGGACTACCTGGTGAACCTGGCTCAGGTGGTGGCGGAGACCTTCTTGCTCCGCCATCCGGCGGTGCTGTGGGTGTCGCGCCAGATTCGGCGCGATCGAGAGGTTTGCTGCGATGCTTTGGCAGCGCAGGCGGTCGGCAGCTGCCGCCTCGTGGCCGAGGCGTTGGCACGACTGGAGCAGCGGAATAGCGGTCCGTTCCACCTTGCACCGGCAGCGACCGAGGGTGATCTCGTGCACCGTGTGCGGCGCCTACTCGCGCCAGCGGAGCAAGTGCAACACCGACCGTCTCGGTTGCGCACTCTGGCCGGCGGGTGCGCCCTGGCCCTCGTTCCCATGCTGGCGTTGCCGGTGACGTTTCCGTCGCCATTGCGAAGCTTCGCCGCCGCTCCGGCCCATCGCCTGGTACTCGGCGGCGTGGACCCCGTGGCCTTGCTGCGAGACGAGCGGATCGTCGGCGTGCCTGCTCATGAACGCGTCCACGATGGCTTCCTCTATCGGTTCGCATCCGAGGCCAACGCGGCCTCGTTTGAGGCTCATCCCAGCGACTACGCGGTCGTCAATATCGACGCGTGCCCGGTCACCGGCAAGCCGGTACGCGCCGACGTCTTCGAGGTCATCGACGGGCGTGTCTATCTGTTCTGCTGCGACAACGCGAGCGAGATCCCCAGACCGGCGCTGGAAGCGATCGTGCGAGCCGGCGGACTCGACGAACTCCTGCGCTCCGGAGGCGCCGTCGAACAGCGCACCCCTCGAGGCCGGCAGATCGTCATCCTGGAAAGCTCCTAGGCACGCGAGCAGCGGTTCTGCTGCCGATCTGATCGACGTCACGGA
>JACZXM010000249.1 GCA_022571615.1 Acidobacteriota bacterium
CGCTTCGATCGATTGCTCGAGAGAACGGGGCAGCGGAATCAGCAAGCTCCCGAGAAGGAGGTCCTGCAGGACATTCGGCGCGCCCGTGCCGAAGCCCGTGATCTGTAGTCGATGCGGGCGGTCATCGACACGAACGTAATCGTCAGCGGCTTGATACGTCCGCGTGGTGCGCCCGGCCAGATTCTCCGAGCCCTGCGCGATCGCCGCTTCGTCGCGCTCGTCAGCCAGCCGATCCTCGAAGAGATCGTAGCGATCCTCACCCGGCCTTGGCTGCAGGAGCGGTACGGCTTCCAGGACAATGACACTCGAGATTTCCTGCGCCTGCTCGCGCTGCGCTCCGAGTTCCTCGAGCCGACCACAGAGATCCGGCGCTGTCGCGATCCGCACGACGACATGTTTCTGGCGGCCGCTGTCGACGGTGGCGCTGAGCGGCTCGTCACCGGCGATTCCGGCTTGCTCGCGATCGGCTCTGTCGGGAACGCCACGATCGTGACGCCAGCAGCGTTCGTTCGGGAGCTCGACTAGAGCATCACTTCCGCTGGTGGCGTTCGTGACCATCCGAGGAGAGCCGGCCTCAGGCCGGTCACCCAGACGCCGGCCCGTCAGCTGGCGCCCGCCGCAGTTCCTCGCGCAATACCCGGCGCAGCTTGTCCTCGATATCTACGCCGCGAATGTACTCGCGCAGCGCGGCGTTGATCATTGTCTGGTAGGAACCGCCGCCAGCAGCGCCCGCGGCGTCGCGGAACCAGTCCAGGATGTCGTCGTCGATTCGGATCGTGATCCGCGTCTTGCCCGATGTCGGAGGAAAGATCGCGCCCCGCTTGCCAGCACTGAAGTCGTACTCGTCTTTCATCGTTTCCACACCAACGCTGCCCGCTCGGCCGCGGTTGCCCGACGGGCCGAGATCATCCGCGCGCGGTCACCGCGCCAGGTCCACACTACGACCAGTACCCGGCCGATTGCGTCGAACCCCAAGCTAACCTGCCGCTGCTCGCCGGCCTCATCATCCTGAATCCGAATGGCGTGCTCGCTCTCGAGCACCGCCACCGCATCCAGGAACGCGATTCCGTGCTTGGCTCGGTTGGCGCGTTCCTTGGCCGGGTCCCACTCATAGTGATTCAAGATATCATGGGTACGATCGTACATACAAGTAGACGTCCGAGACAAGACTCGAGAACTCATGTTGTAGGGATGGTCACCGACGCCCTCGCCATGCATTGTCGCCACGCGCGCCGTTTCGACACTCCTTGTCCTAGTCCTCCAACCCGAAGTGTCGGGTAAGGCGTTCGATGGTGAATTGGTTCCGGAGGCGGCAGGCCGTGTGCTGTACTGCGAACAGACCCTTCTCCCAATACGCCTCCTCACGCGGCACGGTCTTGAGCCAGCTCACCGCGACCATGTACTCACACAACTCCGGGTCGTCCTTGTTCTTACCAACGTCAGGGGCCTTCAGCGGGGCCTCTAGAATTGGGGTCGCAACCCCGTCAAACGACCCCTCGAAATCCGTCACCGGAGTTGAGCTTCCCGTGACCTCCCCGACGCCAACGAAGCCGGTACTGGGAATGTTGACAAATACGCGAGCACCGGCGAAGAGGGCATTCAGAGTCTGGCTGTACCACTTGCCGCCTCCTCCCGAGATATAGCCGTACTTGCGGCAGTCTTCCCAAGATCGCTGCTTATCCTCTCCAAGCGAGACGTAGAAGTCCCTCTGATTCCATGGCTCCTGCTTCTTTCTCCCGCGCTCTTTGACAACCGCCTCCTTCGGGTCGATGAGCCAGGTACGGGTCAGGTACTCGCGGTCACGTTCCTGGAAGTAGCGGAAGAAGACCGCGTTGATAGGGACGCCGTAGTTGTCGCCCAGGTAGTTGATGATCCGCTCCGAGCTGGGGTCAAGCTCCGACGAGACCTCCGATTGGGCACCAGCGCGTAAGTCCTTGATTTCCCGGTAAATCCAATGGAATCAATGGTGGGCTCGGGCGGAATTGAACCACCGACGCAGGGCTTTTCAGGCCCTAGGACTTCTAGCTAGTTCCTGTCCCGAAACGCGTAACTTCTTGTAAATAAAGGGGATATTCACGCATTGAGGCTGGCATTTTCCGGCCTGATCCGATAGGATCAAGGAAGATAAGCCATTGATCCGAAAGGACTTAGCCGGGAAAGGAACCAGCCTCAGATGCGTAAAACGCACACTTGCCAGCCCAGCCTCCAGGAGGCCTGGCTGGATCTCGAGCATGCCAAAGAGCTGCGGACCATATCGGCGATCCTGGATAGGGATCCTAGGATCAACGAGCTGATCCTACAAGACCTGCGGGCAGCTTCGGGCAGCAACCGGCCGACGGGCGCCGAGGGGATGAGCGCCGAGTGCGTGCTGCGGGCGCTGATGATCAAGCAGATGCACGGTTTCAGCTACCGGGAGCTGCGGTTTCATCTGGCCGACTCGCGCACCTTTCGGGCTTTTTGCCGGTTGGGGGTGGGGGATGGGGCGCCATCCAAGTCGGCGCTGTGCCGCAACATCAAGGCGGTACGGGCTCAGACGCTCGAGAAGATCAACCGGATCCTGGTGCAGGTTGCTGCTGAGGAAGGGATCGAGAACGGCCGCAAGGTGCGGGTGGATAGCACCGGGGCAGAGTGCAACATCCACCATCCGACCGACTCGGAGTTGCTGTGGGACTGCGTGCGGGTTCTGGTGCGGCTGATGAGCAGGGCGCGGGAGATCCTGGGAGCCGACGTGGTGCACTTCGCCGATCGGTCCCGGCGGGCCAAGCGGCGACGCAAACAGATCAACACCAACAAGCGGCGCAGAGGGCGCAAGCGCGCCTACCGAGATTTGCTGAGTGTGGCCGCAGAGACGCACCGCTACGGTGTCGACGTCCGAGAGGTGCTCGGGCGGCACCACCAGGCAGGGATCATGGAGGGCGCGCCGCTGAACGCAATCGCCTCCGAGCTGGAGCATTACCTGCCGCTGATGGAGCAGGTCATGGAACAGACCCGGCGTCGGGTGCTGGCGGGAGAAAGGGTGCCGACAGGAGACAAGATCGTATCGATCTTCGAGCCCCACACCGACATCCTCGTCAAGGACGGCAGCGGCCCGATCTAC
Organism: Acidobacteriota bacterium; assembly: GCA_022571615.1. GTDB lineage: Bacteria > Acidobacteriota > UBA890 > UBA890 > WLXD01 > JACZXM01. The sequence goes on from JACZXM010000249.1 coordinate 3,098, forward strand.
GGTCACAAGGTGTGCCTTACTGCCGGTGCCTCCTGTATGGTGCTCGACTGTGTGGTGCTCCAAGGCAACCCTGCGGACTCGACGTTGGCCGTGCAGATGATCGACCGACAGGTACAGATCTACGGCAAAGCTCCCGTGCAGGCCGCCTACGACGGGGCGTTCGCCTCACTGGACAACCTGGCGGCGATCAAGGCCAGAGGAGTCCAGGATGTGGTGTTCGCCAAGCGGCGGGGCCTGCAGGTGTGCGAGATGGCCCGCAGCGCCTGGGTGTACAAGCGACTGCGCAACTTCCGCGCCGGGGTCGAGGGCATCATCTCGTTCCTGAAGCGGGTGTTCGGGCTCAGCCGCTGCACCTGGAGATCGCTGCCCTCGTTCCAAAGCTACGTCTGGAGTTCGGTGGTGGCCTGCAACCTGATGGTGATGGCCCGACACCTGATGCTCTGAGCCGTTCCCCGGCAACCTCTGACCGCAAGGCCCGGGCCCCAGGTGCGTCTGCCTGCGCCCCAACAGCATCCCCGACTACCGGCGGGGCCCCGAAACGCCCCCCAACGCGCTGGTTGCACCGCCGTTACTCGCCTCGGCACTTCTTGCCGCCATCGCCCGCGCTAGAATCCACCCCTTTCGGGACAGGAACTAGCTAGGACTCAGACCGATATCCAGGCCGCGAGTTTGCCGGCAAGGAGATCCCGCGGATCCAAGTAGCAACTGCGGTTGACGTCGATCATTTGCCTCTCTTAACTTGACAGCACCGCACCCGGTGTCCGGGCACGTCGCCGCTGCGGGTCGAAGGAACCAGGTGTACGAGAACACACAGGGCAATTGCTACCGTGAGCTCGCCGCTACGTCGGCGGCTCTCGTTCTGTTCGGATTGCTCGCGGGCCAGGCGGAGGCGACGTCGCCCCGTTCGCAGTCGGCGGATGAGGGTGAAACCGTCCTGCGCGCGACACGTGTTGCCGAGGCCCCGAAGCTCGACGGGGTGCTAGACGAGCAGGTTTGGGCGGAGGCGGTGCCGTTCGACGGGTTCATCCAGCAGGTGCCGGACACGGGGGCGCCGGCCAGCGAACGCACGGAGGTCAGCATCCTCTATACGGATACCGCTCTGTACTTCGGCGTCCGCGCTGCCCACCGCGATCCGGACACGATCATTGCTAACGAGCTGCGCTACGACCAGCCACGGATGCAACGGCAGGACGACACCGTCGCCATCATCCTCGATACCTTCCACGACCACCGCAACGGCTACCTGTTCATGTTCAACCCTCTTGGCACGCGTAGCGACTGGGCCTGCACGGAAGAGGGCCGCCACTGGAACCGGTTCTGGGATCCGGTCTGGGATGTCGCGACCAAGGTCACGGCGGCAGGCTGGACCGCCGAAGTGGAAATCCCGTTCAAGAGCCTGCGCTACCGGAGCGGTGGCGGTAGCTGGGGCATCAACGTCCGGCGCGCGATCCTGAGCCGGAACGAGTGGGTTCACGTAACGCCGGTGTCGCCCGCCTACGCTCATCCGTCGCAGGGCATCGGCCAGCTCTCGTCGGCCGCCGTCTTGGTTGGGCTGGAAGGGATAGCCGGCGGACAACGCCTGGAGATCAAGCCGTATATGTCGGGCGACTCCAGCGTCCAGGTGGACGGGCTGGAGCGCGTGCGGTCGGCTATCGAGCCCGGAGTCGACATCAAGTATGGGCTCACCCCGAACCTGAATCTCGACCTCACCTACAACACCGACTTCTCCCAGGTGGAGGTCGACGAGCAGCAGATCAACTTGACCCGCTTCGGCCTGTTCTTCCCGGAGAAGCGCACCTTCTTCCAGGAGGGGCAGGGGATCTTCGACTTCGGCGTCGGCACCGGCAGCTACCGCGTCCTGCCGTTCTTCAGTCGCAGGATCGGGCTGGAGGACGGGGTACCGGTGCCGATCGCCGGGGGCGCGCGCCTCACAGGCAAGCTGGGCGGCTACAGCATCGGCGTCCTTGGCCTCCGCACCGCGACAGAGGCACCCTACGCGCGCAACGACTTCTCGGTGGTCCGCGTCAAGCGGGACGTTCTGCGTCGGTCCAGCGTCGGGATGCTATTCACCGATCGCCGCGCCAGCGACACCGGTACCAGAAGCCAGGTGCTAGGGCTCGACGCCAACATGGCGTTCGGGGCACGCAACAAGGTCGACTTGTTCTGGGTCCGAAGCACCGACGGCAGCGTTGGCGAGAGCTCGTCGGCATACCGGGCCCATCTACTGCTGGAGAACGATCTGTGGGGACTCGAGGCCGACT
>JACZXM010000250.1 GCA_022571615.1 Acidobacteriota bacterium
AGCTTCACAGCGCGTCCCTCGACCACGACGGGTTCGTAACGCCACTGCATGGTCGCGCTTGCGGCCGCCTCGTCGAGGGCTGGGTGGACACCACGCAACACGCGCACCCGCTCCATACGACCAGCAAGACCCAGCACCGCCTCGAGAACGACGGTGCCCTCAACGCCCTCCCTTCGTGCTGATTCCGGATACTCCGGGCTGACGTAGTCGAGGCGTTGCGGAGCCTGGATCTCGCCGCCCTCGATCTGGCGGCCGATCCTGGCCAGCGGTTGAGCTACGAGCACGCGACCGTCGGAGGAAATCTCATACCAGAGTCCGTGCATGCGCCCGAGCGTTGCCAGAGCCCCACCCACGCTGGTGTTGCGGACCGTGAGGCTTACCCGCTGCGTCGCATCCAGGGCGCTGGTATCGATTTCGAACCCTCCGATCTGCGCCAGCCTCTCGAGCACCCGTCGCAGCGGCCGGTCGGTCATGTCGATGCTGGTGACCTTATCGGCCCCGCGCAGCTCCACCAACTCGGGGAAATCCTCACCGATCTCGTGGAGCAGCGACCTCGGGACCAGGGCACCGCCGCGGGATTGTTGGCCGCCGGCCGTGGCCCCGGCTGCCACCATCGAGCCGACCAAGAGGAGGAAAGGGAGACTGACGATCAGGCGGTGTCGCACCATGGGACGGAACCTCTGGGGGTTGCGGATACGGCGCAAGCGCTCGGTAAGCGCCGGCTTGTTGCTGCGGGCGAAGGCGGTCGCACCGAGTGGCTGCAGAAAACCGAGTCGAACCGTTCGTGCCAGCTCGCGGGCGTAGATCTCGGGCGCGATGCCCGCCCTCAGTACGGCCTCGTCGCAGGACAGCTCGGCTGCATGGCGGAGCTTGCGCAGGACGAGCCACACGGGCGGGAAAAACCAGAACAGGCTCAGTGCAGTCAGCGCAATGAGCCCTCTTTGCGGATCGCGACGCCGGCGATGGGCATCTTCATGCACGAGGATGGCGCCTAACTCCTGGACCGAGAGCTCATCGCACAGGATCCGCGGTACCAGGATGCGGCTGCGCACGAGCCCGACCAGGCTCGGCATGATCGGCTGCTCGGTGATCCGCACGCGACGGAACGGCACACCGGCTTGCTCGGCCGCAGCTCGGAGGACATCGAGTGTGGTCGCGGGCGCCGAGCACATCGTTGCACGCGATCGACGCCAGGCTCGCCACAACCCGACGCTCGCCAACAGCGTGCCCGCCCCCAGCCACACCGCCGAAAGCGCCAAGAACCCCGCCCCAGCACCGGACCCGCTGGCATCGTGGGTCAGCACTGCCGGCTCGAGAACCGTTCGTAGCCCGGCCCACGCGGTGGTGACCGTCACGGATGCTTTGCCCCACGAGAACACGGGCAGCCACGGAGCGATCAACGGAGCGAGCAGCGACAACGGTACCAAGAACTTGAGCAGCGCCGTCCACCAAAGCGTCGCGTGGAACCTCGCCGGCGCGCGGTTCAAGGCTCTGTCCAGCCACCAGATGGGAAAAATCACGAGCACCGTCTGCCACAGGTGCCGAAGCATGCCGAGCCAGAACGCTTCATGACCCAATCCGAGCTCAGTCATCCTCCACCTCCCGGCCCGCTCCGGAGTCCCCCTCCGATCGCGCCAGCTCCCGTTCGAGCTCACGCAGGTCCTTCAAATCAACCGCCCTCATGTCTGCGAGATGACTCAGCAGCGGGGCCCCTGCCCCGTCAAACAGCGAGTCGAGCAGGCGACCGATCTCCTTGCGGACCATCCCCGCCCGGCTCACCCGCGATCGGTACAGCACCGCGCGCCCGTCCTTGCCCGCTCGCTCGATGGCGCCCTTTTGCTCCAGGCGCTCGAAGATCTTCCGTACGGTCGAGTACGAAGGCGGATCGGGAAGCGCAGCGTGGATCTGGCGCGCTGATGCTTCATCGTGGTCCCACAGCAGCTTCAGACACTGCAACTCGAAGCGGGACAGGTTCGGAAGGTTGTTGCCCATGGGCAGCTCCGTCTATCTGCGTCAAGTGTCGCACTTAAAATGCGACAACTGTCGCACTACTGTCAAGACGGCGACGCATTTTTCTTCGCCAACGGAAACTCGCCTGCCCCGCGTGCGGGCCGGCGGCTCAGCTCACGAATCGTCCCTGCCGCAGGACCTGGAGCACGAGGTCCTCGAACGGGAAATCGGTGACGGTGCGGACGTAGCCGAAGCCGTACAGGGTGCAGTAGCGCTCGATCTCAGCGCAGTGGGAGACGAACTCCTGCTCGTACGCCCGCAGTAGCGCCGGGGTGATGGTGATGTCATGGCGAGCGCGGGTCTCGGAGTCCACGAGTGTGATCTCGCCGTTGAGCGGCGGTGCCGCGTCCGAGGGCGAGACCACTTGGATCGCCAGTAGATCCTGGCGCCGGTAGCGCAGCAGGTCGAGCGAGGCGAGCACGCCGTGAGGGTCGAGGAAGTCCGAGATCACCACCACGATGCCCTGGCGCCGGCGGGCGGTGAAGAAACGGTGGAACGCCTCGCCCGCGTTGGTGGCGTGGGAGGCGGAGATGCGGGCCAGGAAACGGAAAATGTTGAACACCTGGGCCTTGGATCGCTGCCCCGGCAGCTCCTCGATGAGCCGGTCGGCGTAGGCCACGAGTATGACGCGATCGAGGTTCGACAGACCGATGTAGGCCAGCGCGGCGGCGACCTTCTTGGCGTAGTCGAGCTTCTCGTTGTCTCGGCCTCCCATCGAGGCGCTCGAGTCCACGAAGATGTAGATCGGCAGGTCTGTTTCCTCCTCGAACAAGCGCAGGATCAGCCGGTCCAGCCGCATATAGGCGCGCCAATCCACGGCGCGGAAATCGTCCCCCGGGACGTAGCCTCGGTAGTCGGCGAACTCGACCCCGGCGCCGAGCTTTCGGGCCCGCCGTTCGGCCTTGAACTGTCCCGACAGCAGCCGCTTGGAGACGACACTCAGCAGCTCGAGCTTGCGCAGGAATACCTCGTCGAAGGGCCCGAGCCCATCACCCACGAGGGGCCTGGCCGGTGCCGGGCTCATGAGGCTACCTGCGCTCGCTTGCTAGCAGCCCACGATTCCCCGGCGCGCGGCCCGCTTCACTTCTCCCGCGGGCTGCCAGCGTCATTCACGCGGCCCGGGAAGGCGGTCTAGAATGGCCTCGAGGATGGTATCGGTGTCGATGCGATCGGCCTCGCCCTCGAAGTTCAGCAACACCCGATGGCGGAGCGCAGGCAGCGTCACCGAGCGGATGTCGTCGGCTGACACGTGGACCCGATCGGCGAGCAGGGCGCGAATCTTGCCGGCGAGCACGAGCGCCTGGATGGCACGGGGTCCGGCTCCGTAGCGAACATAGCGCTCGGTCTCCTGCACCGCGTTGGGGTTGCCCGGATGGGTCGCGAGCGTGACCCGGATGGCATAGTCCTGCACCGGCTTGGCGATCGGCACCGACCGCACCGTGGCTCGCATGCTGACGATCTGCTCCCCGTCCAGAACTCGCTCCACGGTGGGCTGATGCTCTTGGGTCGTACGTTCGATGATCTTGTGCAGATCCTCCACGTCCGGGTAGTTGAGCTTGAGCTTGAACAGAAATCGGTCGAGTTGCGCTTCGGGCAGCGGGTACGTGCCTTCCATCTCGAGCGGATTCTGTGTGGCGAGCACGAAAAAGGGCTGCTGCAGGGAGTAGGTCTGGCGCCCGACCGAGACGCTGTTTTCTTGCATCGCCTCCAGCAGCGCCGACTGGGTCTTGGGCGTTGCGCGGTTGATCTCGTCGGCGAGAATGATGTTGGCGAAGATGGGACCCTGCTGGAACTCGAAGGTGCGCGCCCCCTCCGCGGTCTCGTGCACGACGTTGGTGCCGACGATATCCGCCGGCATCAGGTCGGGAGTGAACTGGATGCGATGGAACTTCAGATGCAGGACATCGGCAAGCGTATGCACCAGCTTGGTCTTGCCCAGCCCCGGAACCCCTTCAAGCAGCGAATGGCCTCCCGCCAGCAGGCAGATCAGAATCCCTTCGATGATTTCCTCGTTGCCGACAATGACCTTGCCGATCTCGTTTCGGACCACCCGAAAGCAATCCTGAAACCGATCGATCTGCTGCTGGGCTTGCGGAGTCATTCGCGCTCGTCCCGCTGTTGATTGTCGCGCTCCCTGAGCGCCTTGAAGTATCTCAGCACGAGCTCTCGGTAGCGCCACGGAATGGGCTCGCTCTCCAACAGCTCCTGGCGGGCGAACTCGCCGGGGACGTTGACCGACTCGAACTCCAGAAACGAGCGCTCGGCGCGGGTAATCTTTTCCTCTTTTTCCTCTTCGGTAGGCTGCTCCTGTCGGAGCTCGGGCACCGCCAGAATCTCTCGCTGTAGCTGGACCTCGAGCGTCTCCACCTCGCCCTGCTCGAGCTCCTGCTCCGTGCCCCCCTCCCGCGTGGCGTGACCGAGGTCCTCTTCGCCCAGTTCCTTCTGCTGCGGGTCCTGTCCGCCTTCCTGCAAGAAGACCTCCTCCCCGCCCGGCAGCATGGCGCTGCTGTCCTCGGTCGACTCGCCTTGCCCCTCCTGCTGGCTGGCATTGGGGTCGGGCGCCGGCTCGCCCTCGGAGTCCGCCGGTAGGTCCTGGGGATTGTCGACCTGCATCGGCTGCCCCGCTTGATCCTCGCCGGGCTCACCCTGCTGGTCGCCCTCCTCGGCACCTTCGGTCGAGCCCTCCGGATCCGGCCCCTGGAGGCCCTCCTCGGGCTGAGCTCCCGGTTCGGAAAGGGCGTCCTCACCCTCCTGCTGCTCTTGTAGCTGCGGCAGGAGCACTTCCTCCCGACGCCGCTGCTCGTCGCTCTCGGCTCTCTCGGGCGGAACGAGCGGCTCCTGCAACTCGGCGATAGGCTCCAACGCCTGCGGGTCACCGGAGAGGTCGAGCCTAGAGAGTCGCTCGGCGAGCTGGTCGAACACGCGCGGTACCGGCGCCAGGCTCATCACTCCTAGGGCGGCGGCCAGCAGTACGGGCATCAGCAACCGACGGGGCCGCACCAGCGGGATCAGAGCCGACGCCCGGAGCGAGTCCGCCTGCGCCGCCGCACGCTGCAGATGCATTTCAACCCAGTCGGATCGCTCGGGGTGACGAGTAAACCAGAACGCGGAGGTCAGCTCGTCGTGCAAGTCGGCCGTTCGGTCGGCTCGCGCGGCGGCGCGCCAAAGCGGCTGCCGTCGCGCCAGGCGCCGCGCTAGCAGCGCGGTCAAGACCGCGACCGCCAGCCCCAGCAGCGGCCATCCCAGCACCAAGCGCACCGGCATGGTCTTGTTCCACGCCACCCACACCAAGCTCGATCCCAGAACCTGAGCTAGCCAATCGGTGAGCTCCTGAGCCCA
>JACZXM010000251.1 GCA_022571615.1 Acidobacteriota bacterium
GCCTGGGCGGGTGGGACTCCTGCAGCGGCATGGCCTCGGGCGCGGCTCTTCCGTAGACCTGACCTGTCGAGACCAGGAGCACCGTCGCCCCCGGTGCCACCCGGGCAACAGCATCCAGAACCGCATCCGTGCCGAGGACGTTGACGTCGAATGTGTCTCGTCGCCTCTTCCACGACTCGCCTACATGGGAGAGTGCTGCCAGATGGAACACTGTGTCCGGCCGGACGGTACCGATGACAGCGGCGAGGCGGTCAACATCGCGAATGTCACCGCGATGCTGCTCGACGCCATCGAGAGCCTTGGCGCGTTCGTGCTCAGAGTTGACCGCGTAGCCGGCAACGTGCTCGCCCTGCCCGGCAAGGAACGCGGCCAAGTATGGGCCGGCAAACCCGCTGATCCCGGTAATCAGCGAGCGACCGGTTGCTCGGGTTCCAGGCACACTGTCCTCGCTGCCTATCGCCGGTGGTTGTCGAATCCCAGTGTCGTCACCCGGGCAAGGGTTAGCAGAAAGGAGAACTGCGTCTCCTGACGATCCGTGAAGTTCAGGCGGCGCACATTCAAGCCGAGCGAACAGCACTGTTGGTTCCAGGCAAGGCTCGCGTCTACGCTCCTTACTTCGGATTGGAATAGGTCGAGGGCGACAGCCGCCCCGACGGTCAATTTTTTTGCGAATAGACTGAAGTTGGCACTAGCAGCTAGCGAGTTCGAGTTCGTGTCCACAAGAACCTGAGTGAGATCCGAAGGGTCTAGCACGGTCAGCACACCTCGAAACCAGGTAAGGCCGAAGCGGGTCGTTTCGCCGTTGATTGTCGCGTTGAGTGAGAAATTAGCGGGCTGGAAGCTCGCTGAGAAGTTCATGTCCGACCTTAGGTAAACTCGGTTGGTCGGTTGGACGATGATGTTGGTGAAGTAGGGCAGCAGTATCCGGGGCGCGTCGGCCCTCTCGAGCTGCGGCAGGCCCGGTTGCAGGTCCCACGCGCGTCCGACAGTGAACTCGGCCATCTGCCATACCTGGCGCTGTTCGTCGTTCGGATTCAGGTACCGCTTGGCGAACAGACGTGTCGTGATCTCGAATCGGAGGTCCTGTTGGTCGGCACGAAGCTCTGCGTCGACCTCGTCGAACTGGATGATGCGGCTGTCTTTGACTTTGAACTGGTGAACTCGCCGATACACCAGGCGTGGCTGAATGAGGTGCTTGAGTCGAGGCGAATACTCACTGTTTGGTCTCTCGAAGATCCGGACAATCGAAGGCCCGACCATCTCGATGCCGGTCTCGAAGAAATTGCGGAACAGAGGCTTGTTGACGAACTTGAACTCCTTCTTGGTTTGACTGTGTGTCCAGTACGTTGCCCGCCATCGGAAGAACGGATTGAATGTCAACCAAGGGATCTGTGTGATCTGTACGGTCACCTCGGGGAATGCGTCGAACCGCTGGTAGGCGCCGCCGTCGATCACTTCGCCTTTCCGCTTCTGGCTCTTCTGCAGCTTCTGGAATCGAGCGGCGGACGACTGCAGCGACACGTAGATTGGGCCGGCGACTTGCGTACTGCGGAGCGTGTACTTGATCTGTGGCAAGCGCCGGCCAATGGTCGAGGAGACCTTGTTGTTGAAGTTCTCGGCATGGTCGCTCACCAGCGCTAGCGTGCTGGCGCCCCAATGCTTCGAGATGTCGGCAGACAGCAACGACTGCCGCTGCAGGAACCGATTCACATCGTCCGAGAAGCCGCGCGCAAACTCGGTGCTGCTCACCAGGTTGGCACGGGCGCGCAGCACGAAACCGCCGGGTAGGTTCTGGATGTGTGAGCCTGTCAGGCTGAACCCGCTCCCGAAGGGGATCTTGCCCTCGGCGCTTTCCTCGGGCGTGACCGAGCGGCCGGGCAGGTAGTAGGCGCGAAGGTTGCCCTGGACCTGCGCGAGCGCGTAACGGAACTCGCCTCCGAAAGCGTTGCCGGCATTGGCGAAGTGCTCGTAGGTCAGTGTCAGGTCGAGGCTGCGTGTTATAGCCCAGAACGCCGACTGCGAGAACATGAAACCCTTGCGATTCGAGGTGCCGAAGGCCGGGATCATTAGGCCGGTCTGGCGATTCGAATCCTGCAGCGGCCAGTACAAGAAGGGAAACCCGAAGATGGGTATCCCTTTGACGCGCAGGTGCGGCCAGGACATCTTGACGTAGCTGCCGGGCTTGAAGGTCATCGAGCCGGCGCGAAACTCCCAGATCGCCGTGGTCTGGTTGCAGGGTGTCACCACGCCCTTCTCGACCCGGAACTTTCCAGGCTCGAGCTGCTGGACGAGGCGACCTCTGATGTAGAAGGGGCCGGGCGCCACACCCACCACGTTCTCCATCTCCATCGTGCCTGCGTCCAGGTCGCCACGCATCGCCGTTCCGTTGAGGAGCAGATCTCCCTGCTCGAACGAGACGCGGCCGGTGGCCTCGAAGGTCGCCGTGTCGGGGCTGAAGCTGAGCTCGTCTGCGAGCAGCCGCACATCGTGCTCGGAATCGATCAGATCGACATTGCCCACCAGATAGAAGGTCGTACCGACGATGCGGATCGAATCATATTGCAGCTCGATGTTCTCCAGACCAGGGTAGGCGGCGAATTCCCCCAGCGCCGAGCGTCTTTGTTGGGCCGCCGCCGCGCCGGGCGACAGCAGCAGCGAGATCGAAGCCAGTAGCGGAAGCGCCACGCCGACCCGACGAAGGAGCGTCCTGCCAGACTCCGACGTATTGGGTCCCATACAGCTCACAGCGGTTCGGGAGGTAGGTTGGCTACCGTACCGGCTCCCACCCGCCGGACGGTGGCCCCATTGTAACGTCTCGGGCTGGCTCCGGTAGATGGCAACTCAGGACGGTTCCGACGATCCGAGCAGAGGAGAGAGGCTGCCGACCAGAAACAGCGATCCGGTGACGCAGATCAGATCGTCCGGCCGTGTCCACTCCATCGCCAGCGCCAGCGCCAGCTCGGGATCCTCGATCGCCGCGTGCGTGGCCGGCGGTGTTCCCGCCGCCAGTGCCTGTTGCGCACTGGCGCCGCGGGCCGAGGTGGGGCGCGTGGTGACCAGGGTGTCCGCTTGGGCAAACAACGGGGCCGCCATGCCGTGCAGGTCCTTGTCGCTGAGGGCACCGAACACGAGATGGAGGCGTGCGAAGGCGCCACCCTCTCGCAGTTCGGTCAGGTACCGGGCCAGCGCCTGTGCCGCAGCGGGATTGTGGGCGCCGTCGAACAGCGCGCGCGGCGGGCCTTCGATCCACTCGCACCGACCGGGTACAGTAGCCTCGCGCAGGCCGGCCCAGATCGCGTCGGCGGCGATTCTCATGCGGCGCCGGTCGAGGGCCTCGGAGGCCAGGATGGCGCAACGGGCATTGTCCACCTGATGGCGCCCTGGGAGCGCCAGCTTGAGGCCGCGATACGAACGGAGCCTGCCGTCCAGATCGAAGGTGCAGCGCAGGCGGTCGTCTGCGTGGCGCACCTCGAGCGCATAGCGGTCGGTCTCCAGCAGCGTGATCCTGCGCTCCCGAGCCCGCTGGCGAATGACCTCCATGACCTCCGCCGGCTGCGGCGCGATAACCGCCATTCCTGCCTCGGGCACCACCGCGAACTTCTCGTCGGCGATCTTGTGGAGCTCGCTGCCCAGCCAGTCGGCGTGGTCCACGGCGATCGGTGTGATGAGAGCGACGCGCGGGCAAGTGACGTTGGTGGCGTCGAGCCGGCCGCCGAGCCCCACCTCCAGCACTGCCAGATCGACGCGTGCCTCGGCGAAGTACCTGAAGGCAACCGCGGTGAGGATCTCGAAATAGGTTGGTTGTTCGTGCAGTACACCGCTCGAAAGCAGCCTGTCGGCGGTGGAAAGAACGAGATCGAGATGGGTCTCGAATCCCTCCGGAGAGATAAGGTGCCCGTCGACCTGGAAGCGTTCCTCGAGGCCGACAAGGTGTGGCGACGTGTAGCAGCCGACACGGATGCCGGCGGCACGCCCGATCGAGGCCAGCATCGCCACCGTGGAGCCTTTCCCATTGGTGCCGGCAACGATCGCCGTGGGATAGGCCTGCTGCGGGCTGTCGAGCCCCCGCAGCAGCGCTCGGATCCTCTCCAGCCCGGGCGCCATGCGCTCCGGGCCGAGCATCTCGAGTCGTCGTCTAGCCTGCGTCATGTCTCACGCTCCGAGGAGCCCAAGCGAGTGCGACGCCGTAGACATGCCGCTTTCTGCACCCGCAGTAGCACCCTGTTGAGAAATGCAGGCTAGCAGGCCATGGTGCGCCCTTGGCGGCGTAACCAGACCCATCACACTTCCATCACGGCCTGCTAGGCGGAAGACCCCTCCGCCGCGAGCTGCTCGGATCCCGGCGCATGAAGCGAGGGCGCGGTCAGGTGTCGCAGTGAGCGCGCTAGCACTTGCTTGAGCTCTCGCCGCGGCACCACCATGTCGAGCATGCCGTGCTCGAGCAGGAACTCGCTGCGTTGAAACCCCGGCGGCAGGGTCTCGCGAATGGTTTGCTCGATGACCCGCGGTCCGGCAAACCCGATCAGGGCGCGCGGCTCGGCGATATTGAGATCCCCCAGCATCGCGAACGACGCCGTGACACCGCCGGTGGTGGGATCGGTCAGCAACGACACGTAGGGAACGCGGAGTGCGGCCAGCCGCGCCAGGGCGGCGGAGATCTTTGCCATCTGCATCAGCGACTGCGCGCCCTCCTGCATCCGGGCGCCACCGGAACAGGACACGATGACAAGCGGACGGTGCAGGCTGGCGGCGCGCTCGATGGCACGGGTGATCTTCTCGCCCACGACCGATCCCATGCTGCCTCCCATGAAGCCGTATTCCATCACCGCCAGGACGATCTCGATACCGTCCAGGAGACCGTCGGCCGTGATCACCGCGTCCTTGAGGCCGCTGCTCTCCTGGTACCTCTGGAGGCGATCTTTATAGCGTTGGGTGTCGCGAAACCCAAGGCGATCGACGGGCGCCAGCTCATCGCCGAACTCGCGCCACTTGCCTTCGTCGCACAACAGAGCCAATCGCTCGCGGGCCGATATGCGAAAGTGGTAGTCGCATTTCGGGCAGACGCTGGCGTTCCGGAGAACCTCCTTGCGGTAGATGATCTCTCGGCAGTTGTTGCACTTGGTCCAGAGGCCCGCCGGCATGTCGAGCTTGCGGTCGCCTACGGCTCGCTTGCTGCGTCGCTTCTTGCGGAACCAGGCCATGGTGGGATACCGGTTATAGGAGAATTGGGGCAAGTGTCGCGGAAGGCGATGTTGCGGGTACCTTGGCAATAGACAATCGGAGCAAATCGTACCGATCGGTCGGGAACGGCGTCAACCACGGGCGCTCCTAGTACTCCGAAAGTGA
>JACZXM010000252.1 GCA_022571615.1 Acidobacteriota bacterium
AGCCAACGCCACCACCACCAGATGTCTGAGGCCCGGTGGGCAGTCGACCAAGACATGGAGGTAGCGTCCAGCGGGAATCTCTCTCAGGCGAAGGGTCCCGGTGCTGCTGCTGCTGCTGCTGCTGCTGCTGAGAAGCCGGGTCAATCTGACACCGGCGGCGGCCCTGAGCAGCCCCGTCAGGGAGGAGGTCCCGGGCAGCAGCCGTAGCAAAACCGATTCCAAGCCACGAGCGCACGAACCCGCCCCGGGAACTGGGGTGCGTGTGGCAGCGTAGCGCCAACGGCTGGAGCTTTTACGGAGGCATGGGGTACGCCTAGAAGAAGGTAGGCGTTGGTGTTTGTGCTCAACGAGCGGGTTCTTGAAGTTGCCTTCGTCCTAGAACAGATCGCAGCTCATGCGTCTGACTGGGAAGGAGACCGTTACCCAGTAGCAGATGTGGGCAGCGGCCCGTCTCACCTACCGCACCTGCTGGCAAACTGCAGGGTCAGCCAGGTCGACGCTTTTGACCCGCTGTTCCCACAGGAGCGGCGCGGCCACCACGAGTCCTTGCCCGTCTGCTTCTTTCGCCAGCCGTTCGACAAGAGCAATGAGCAGGCCCGATACGCGGTGATTACCTGCGTGAGCGTCCTTGAGCATCTCAAGGATCCGCAGCGCCTGCTTGCCGCCATCGCGAAGCGCCTAGCCCCCGGTGGGCTGTTTGTGTGCACCATCCCGTTCGCGAAGCCTGCACGAACCATTCGCCGGTCGCACGACATGGTCTATGCACGGCCGCTGTCGTTCTGGCTCAACGCAGTGCCCTCGTCCTGGAGCCTGTATGAGCAACGCGTCCTGCGCTGCTGGCGTTGGACGCCAAAGAAGTGGGTGCGTCAATCGCCACGGTGGGTGTCCCACCCCCGCAAGGCCACCGTCGCCGCCCTGGCCTGGCGTGCGGCGGCAATGTCGGTCCAAGCGTAGCCCGGTATTCTGACAGGTGCTGTTTGAGAGGCCAGGCTACGAGGGTCCCAGCGGCATGAGCTACGATGTCATGGCCGGTGGGCAGAGGTTCCTGATGACCGTGGAAGATGACCCGGAGTCCACGCTGACGCAAGCCATCATCGTCCTCAACTGGTTCGAGGAGCTGAAGCGGTGGGTGCCGGTGGGAAGGTAACCCGTCAATCTTTCCACCCCTTCTGGAGACACACATGGCGCAGATTAGCGACAAGGCGCGCGCGGCTGTGGAGAGGGTTTTCGAGTGGAATCCGAAGGCGACCACCGAGGAGTTTCGAAAGGCCGCAGAGCGGGCGGACGCTTCGATCAAGGGTCTGGCGCCGCGGAGCTTCAACGCCAGCTACGTCTTGCCGCTGAAGCGTGACGCGGCGACTGGGATCGCTGCTGCAAGAAAGAGGATTCAGCAGAAGGGCGCCTCGATGAAGAAGGCGTTGGGATCACTCGCCGAGCCCACAAGAACAAAGAGGAAGGTCTCCAAGAAGGCCGCCCGAAAGAAGGAGGTTGTTCGGAAGGAATCGACACCTGCCGCGACGAAGCGTGGGCCTGGGAGGCCGAGGAAGAAGACCGCCACGAAGCTCGGGCGGCCGGCGAAGATAGAGGCAACGAAGAAGGCCATGGCGAAGAAGACCAGCAAGCAGCCGGCGAAGAAGCCTGGTACTTGATGCTTGAATACAGGACGATTGGCTTTCTCGGTGAACGACCGACCGGCCGCGTCAGCAGGTGCTCGATGTACCGGAACAGTACGGCGTTGGCCGGCAGGTGGATCGCACAGGAATAGCCCTCCGCTTCGAGGAACGCGTAGACGTCGGGATTGGCGCAAGGCCGCGTCGTAGAGGGAAAGCAATCAGAGAGCTCCCCTCACTCCCCATCCAGAGAAGAGCACGGGTGCGAGCTCGCTCGTCCATGAGCTGGAACATCTGCGCCGCGACCCTGTCTGCTCCGATCGTTGAGCGATAGACGCCGTTGTGGTCGAAGAACTCAGTCTGATACAATCGCCGCTCGCTGACAGTGCCGCGGTGGCCTGGAGCAGTTCCACACGTCCGAAGTCGACCTCGCTCGCCTTACGGCGAGGTCGTTAGAATCGCTGTATGAGGAAGGGGAGGGATCCAAATGAGGAAATTGCTCATCGTGTCGAGTGCCGTTCTGGTCGTGGGGTTCGGGGTCGGCCTAACGAGCCTGCAGGAGCCGGGCGCCCTCGCGCAGGAGGGCGAAATGGCCGAGGTCACGCTGACCGGCTGCTTGAGTGCAGGAGAGATGGAAGGTTACTTTGTCCTCACCGATGAGGAGACCGGCGAAGAGACGCAGGTGGAGGAGGCCGAAGAGGTCGGCCTCGGCAATCACCTGTCTCACAAGGTGAAGCTGACCGGATGTTGGGAGGAGGAAGAAGAGGGCGAAGAGCAGCGCCACTTCCATGCGGCCAAGGTCGAGCACATCTCTGCATCCTGTGAGGTGCCGGGCCAGACCCTCCGGTAACGAGGCTGGGACCTGCGATCTCGTTCCTGAGCTTCCAGGCTTACTGGCCACCATCCAGGACGGGATGGAAGCGGCCGCCCTTCTCACGAAAGGCAAGGCTGCCCTGGTAGACCAGACTGTGTCGGTGGCGGTCGAATCGAACTGGCGATCAGGATCGTCCCGATCGGCCACCATCCAGCCCACGACCTAGCGGCCTTGGAAAGCAGATCGAGACAGAAGCCCCCAGCTGCGACCTCGGTATCAGCGAGTTCAAGCTCGATTCCCAGCATCTCGCCGAGCTTCCCGATGTTCCGTGCTAGCCAAGGCGTGAACTCTCGCGCCTCGTGGGTCCACACCGTCCGGAGATCAAGTCGCTGGGAGTGAGCCTCAGTCGGCACTTGTGGCACCCACAGTGGTACACCCTGTGTTTCCAGACGCAGAAAGCCCCGGTGACGAGCACGGGGAATAAAGTCGCTGCGCCACCGGGGCTTTCCTGAAGTAGCGGGGGCAGGAATTGAACCTGCGACCTTCGGGTTATGAGTTTTCGAGAGCCCTCCCACAACCCGTTGCAGGCCCGTGACTTCGTGCGCAGTGTGCAAGCTGGTGGTCACTTTTCGCACCCTATTCGCACCCCATCTCGAGGCCGAGTCTGGCCTCGAAGCCAGGCCAAGTACTCGTTGTTCGTCGCCATGGCGTCGAGCACCGCTGTTCTGTCTCGCGCGAGCCGGTGCAGGTTGTCATGCATCACCCGCCCCAGATTCACCCGTAGACTCGCCCTCTCTTTTTTTGGCAATCTCTTCGACAGTACCCTGCGGGAGCGTACCGAGCCCTGTTTGACGCGGTACCGTCTAGGAATGGCCAGATCTGGGCCGCCGAGCCCGACGAGTTCGGCAGGATTGTGTCTCGGGATCGTGGCGTGCCTCGTCCCCTGCCTGGCGCCAGCGGCGCTGGGTAGCGGCAACGGGGCAGCGCCCCCGGAGCCCGGGATTTGGGAGCAAGTCGACGCTGGGACCGACATGCCGCTGCGTTTGGTCGTCGCGGCCTCCGCCTCGCTGCGCGAGACGCCCGACTGGAGACAGAAGCTGGCCGCCGCGGTCGATCATGCGGAGCAGGTCCTGCTGACAGCCTTCGGGCGCCGGCTCGAAATCCACTCGGTGACGACCTGGCCGGGCGGTGAGGCGGTCGCGGAACTCGACGTGATGCTCCTGCAGCTACTGCGCACGGTTCAGCGCGAGCAGGCGGACGTGCTGGTCGGCATCACGCTGGGGAGCCGAGCGCGACGCCCGAGGCACCGGACCCGGAGCGGAGAAGGAGTCGCCAGCTACGAGGACGGAGCCATCGTGCTGCGGATCCTCGACTCGCCTGGCGACGCCGGCCTGTTGCTTGCGCACGAGATCGCACACCTGCTCGGGGCCTTGCACCGGCCCGGCCATGGGCTGCTGGATCCGGAGGCACGCGATGGGGGAATCGACGAGCTCAACCGAGCGGTCATCGGGTTGCATCGCGATCGCCTCTTCCGGCAGGGGGCCTTCCCACTGCCGGAGCGCCACCAGGTCGAGGCTCTGTCGCTATACGAGCGTCTGCTCGATGCATCACGACAGACGGAGCGAGTCGCCGCCGCGCTCCACGTGTCGCGGCTGCTGATCGAGCTCCGGCGGTACGAGCAGGCGATCGCGCAAGTGCAGGCGGTGATCGCCGAACACCCGGAACGCTCCGACGCCTGGGAGGTGCTGGGGATCGCCTGGCGCCGCTCCGGACGCTACGCCGACGCGCTGGCGGCCTACGACCGCGCACTGGGGATTCGCCCCGACGACTTCCACCTGCACTACAACCGCGGCATCGCGCTAAGAAACCACGGCGACCCGGACGGGGCGCTCGAGGCCTACGAGCGGGCGATCAGCATCGCGCCCGGCTTCTCCCCGGCCCTGGCGAACCTCGGATTGCTGTATGCCGAGCGCGGCCGGCACGCAGAGGCCATCGCCGCGCTCGAGACCGCTCTCGAGCTGCAGCCGGAGTACGCCGTCGCCGAGGAAAACCTCGCCTTCGCCCGCCTCATCGCGGGCGATTACGAAGCAGCTCGCGAGCTGAGCCTGGCGCTGCTAGAGCGACGGCCGGCCTCGGCCAGCGCCCACAACACCCTCGGGCAGATCCTCGAGGTGGACGGCGACCGCGAGGGAGCCACCAGCCACTACCGCAGGGCGATCGAGCTCGATCCCTCCTACCCGTCCGCCTATCTCAGCCTGGCGCAGGCATACGTTGACGCCGGCGAATCCGCCGGCGCGGAGGCGGCCGCCCGCGACGCCGTGCGAATGCGGCCCTCATGGCCACGGGCAAGAGTCGTGCTCGCCCGCGCCCTTGCGGCCAGCGGGCGCTGGCAACAGGCGGCGGCAGAGCTACGCCGCGCCGTGGAGCTCAAGCCCGGCGGCGCTGCCGTGCATGCCGAGCTCGGCCATGCGCTGCTGATGGCCGGCGATCACAGAGCCGCCGAGCAGGCCACCCGGCAGGCCCTACGACTCGACCCGGGGCCCGCCTGGGCCTGGGTCAACCTGGGCGTGATCATGGCTGGCCAAGGCGACCTGGCGGCCGCGGTCGAGGCGTACGAGCGCGCCACCGTCGTCGAGCCCGGCTACGCCGACGCCCACATCAACCTCGGCCACGCACGGCTGCAGCTCGGCAACGCCCCAGGCGCGTCACAGGCCTACGAGGCCGCCCTGGCGCTGGGCGTCGAGAGCGGCCCCGTGCTCAACAATCTCACCGCGATCCACTACCGATCCGGTGACATCGACCGCGCCTGGGCATACGCGCTGCGAGCCCACGAGGCCGGGGCCGAGCTGCACCCGCAGCTCGTCGCCGCCCTGGAGCAAGCGACCGGCAAGCGCTTCCCGCAGCGATAGAGCCTGCGGTC
>JACZXM010000253.1 GCA_022571615.1 Acidobacteriota bacterium
GTCCGAAGTCAGATTGCACAGCCGGAACATCGAGAATCTCTGCTGCCGGCGGGTCCGAATCGGCTTCGCCCGGCTCCGGCAACGGTGGCTCGGGCGTGCGGTTGGCCGGGGTGCGCCCTCGCGCCTGGGTTGGGGCGCTCGAGAACTCGCCGATCAACATGAAGTCGTCCGGATGAGATGCGATCGTCTCCTCCCGGGTCGATTCTTCGAGCTCAGCCACCGGATCCAACGTCTCAGAGGACTGACGCGGAAGCGCCCAGGCGGGGATCTCGACGTCCTTCATCTCGGCCGGGATCGCATCCAGATCGGGTAGCGGCGGCGCGGGTTGAGCCGTCTCGATCACCTCATCGGTCGCGTCGTCGGCGCGCGCCCAGACTGGCGGCTCGACAGCGCTTTCCGGTACCTCTGGGGCTGGAGTCGGTGTGTCCTCGAAGACCGTCGTCTCTGCCTGAAACAGCGGAACGTCCTCCGCCGGCGGCAGCTTCGGCTCCTGCGCCAGCGCCGACTCCTGCCCCAGCGTGGCCTCGACCTCGTCCACGGGCGGCCCGTAGCTGCGAAGCTGCTCGGTCGCGACATCGACCGGAGTGACGACATCGGTCAGCGATGGCGGTCGGGGTTGCGGCATCGTCTCGATGGCCGGCTCCTGGAAGGCAGACTCGCTCGGCGTCGCTTCAGCAGGCGGCATCGCAGCGCGCTCGATTGGAGCTTCGGCCTGCCGGGCTGCCGCCATCTTGCGGGCGCGGATCTCCTTGACCCGTTCCCGGAGCTGCTCCCGCCAATCGGCGAAAGGGGGACCCGAGTCGATCGTGGGGGTGCCTCCGAGATTGGCCATCGGCTTTTCTCCTGTGCTCATCGGGTTCGGTTCTTGGTCGAGGTCGCGAGTGCCGCCCGAGGCTCCAGATCCTCGGCCATTGCTGGCTCGTACCAATCGGGAAGAGAGGGGTCGGCGACTTGTGTCACCAGATCGGGGCGCGACCGGCGACGGGCCTGGCTGGCCCGGACCATGCGTTCCTTCAGACGCCGTCGATCGGCCACCTGCTGCTCGTCGCTCGGGGCCCGCTGCTGTCGAGCCTCGTCGCCACTGGATTCGTGTTCTGGAGCTTCGTGCTCTGGAGCGGCGATGAGCCTGGGTGCAGGCAATGGCGCCGCCGGCCGCTGCTCGGGTAACGGTGCAGGGGGTGCGATGGGCCGCGCCCGGCGGGCGGCGTCCTTGGCGTTGGGTTCGGGACGCTCGTTCGGATCGGCGGGAATCAAAATTGCGCGTGAAGGATCGCGCCGCGGGCGCGTGAGCCGACGTTTGAGCTCGAACGAAATCCGACATCGTGGGCACTTCGGCAAATGGTCGAAAGTGACCAAGCTACACTTCGGACATTTCATGGCGTCGCCCTCCACCAACGAGCGACCGCCCCCCTGCTTGCAATCAACATCCGCCCCAGCCCGAATCCTAGCAACGATCCCACCCGTTGGTCAATGCATCGGTGCGACTTTCTCTTAGCACCGGTGCGCCTTGCTACGCAAATCCGCGCATCAAATCTGGCAGGCCGTGCTGGAAGTGTGATCGGTTCACCACGGCCTGCTAGGGGTCCTATCCCGATGAGACGGTCGCGGAGACGCTCAATCCGAGGCCGCGTCGGCGGGGTCGATGCCGTAGGCCTTGAGCTTGCGGTACAGATTGCTGCGCTCGATTTCCAGGGCGTCGGCGGCGCGACGGACATTGCCGCCGAACTCGCGCAGCTTGGCCATGATCAGCCGACGTTCGAAGATCTCGCGCGCCTGGCGCAGCGACAGGTCCTGATCGAGCGCCGAGGCGGCGGTGAGCTCGCTTTCCACCATCGGCTCGACATCCTGGGCACTGATCACGGGGTCGGAGGCCATGATGACCAGCCGCTCGCACACATTGCGCAGCTCGCGCACGTTGCCTGGCCAGGCGTGCGCCATGAGCAGAGCCAACGCGTCGGGGCTCAGACGCTTGGGTTGCTGCCCGTACTCGTTCGCGTAGTCGAGCAGGAACCGTTCGGCCAGAAGGGGAACATCCTCGCGCCGAGCCCGCAGCGGCGGCACCCGGAACGGGATCACGTTGAGCCGATAAAACAGATCTTGCCGGAAGCGACCGGCCTCGATCTCGGCCGCCAGGTCCTTGTTGGTGGCGGCGATGACCCGGACATCGACCTCGCGGGGTTGGTTGGATCCGACGGGCTCGAAGCGCTGTTCCTCGAGCACACGCAGGACCTTGGCCTGTGTCCTGAGGCTCATGTCCCCGACCTCGTCGAGGAACAACGAGCCGCCGTCGGCACGCTCGAACTTGCCCATCTTGTCGGCCACCGCGCCGGTGAAGGCCCCCACGACATGGCCGAACAGCTCGCTCTCGATCAGGTCCTCGGGGATGGCGGCGCAGTTGACCTCGACGAACGGCATTTCGTTGCGGCGCGAGAGCGCGTGAATGCGACGCGCGACGAGCTCCTTGCCGGTGCCGTTCTCGCCGAAGATGAGCACCCGTCCCTTGCTCGGTGCGGCGCGATCGACCTGACGCCGCAGCGCCACGATCTGCTCGCTCTCGCCGGCGATCTCGAACCGGTCGGTGACCCTCGCGCGCAGCCTCGAGTTCTCGCGCTCGAGGCTGCGCTGGCGCACGGCGTTGGAGACCACCAGCAGCACGCGGTCTAGCGACAGTGGCTTCTCGATGAAATCGAAGGCACCGAGCTTGGTCGACTTGACCGCCGCATCGATGCTCCCGTGCCCGGAGATCATCACCACCTCGCAGTCCGCACCGCCGGAGCGTACGCGCTCGAGCACCTCCATCCCGTCGATTCCCGGCAGCCAGATGTCGAGCAGGAGTAGGTCGTAATCGTGACGCTGCACCGCCTCGAGTGCGTCCTCACCGCTGCCGACACTCTCGACCGCATAGCCCTCGTCGGACAGCACGCTCTCGAGACTGGAGCGCACGTTGCGCTCGTCGTCCACTATCAGAATGCGCGTGGGCTCGGACTTGCCAGTCAACAGGGTAGCTCGATCACGAAGGTGGCGCCGCGCGGCACGTTGTCCACCACGCGGATGTAGCCGCGGTGGTCGGAGATGATCTGGCGAACGATCGCCAGTCCGAGTCCGGTACCGTCCTGCTTGCGCGAGAAATAGGGAACGAACAGACGGTCCTTGTCCTCGGCGCGGATGCCCGGACCATTGTCGGTAACCTGCACGCGCACCACCTGCAGGTCGGGATCGCAGGCCGTGCTGACGGTGAGGCGACCTTCGCCCTGCATCGCCTTGACGGCGTTGTCGAACAGATTCGTGAACGCGCGCCGCATCTGATCGGGGTCGAGCTCGAGCCGCGGCAGCTCCTCGGCGTAGTTGCGCACGATCTCGACATCGGGCCAGAGCTCGGGATAGGGCCCCAGGCTGTCCTGGAGGATTCGGTGCAGATCGGCGTCGACCGGGTTGGCGGACGGCATGCGCGCGAAGCGGCTGAACTCATCCACCAGCGCCTTGAGGCTGGCAACCTCCTGGAGAATCGTGCGCGTGCCTTCCTCGATGACGGCATGCTCGTCCTCGGCTCCCGCCACCCGGCGGTAGCGGCGTGCGATGCGCTGGGCAGAGAGCTGGATCGGGGTGAGCGGGTTGCGGATCTCGTGGGCGATGCGACGCGCCACCTCACGCCAGGCAGCAGCCTTCTGCGCCCCGATCAGGCCGGTGAGATCGTCCAGCACCACCACCGTGCCCAGATACTCGCCCGACTTGCCGCGCAGGCTCGAGCAGTGGGTGGCGAGAGTGAGGCGCTGTCCCCCGGCCTCGATGGTGAGCTCCTGCTCGAGCGCCGAGAGCTGCGGGCGTACGTTGCGCATCAGGGCTCGCAGCTCGGCTAGATCGTCGTTTGAGAGCACCCGTTCGAAGGGCTGGCCGATCGCCGTGCTGGCATCGATGGCGAGCATCTTCTCGGCCGCTTCGTTGAAGGTGGTGATCCGGCCCTCGGCGTTGGTCGACACCACGCCGGTGGCGATGTTGGCGAGCACCGCTTCGATGTAGCTGCGCCGTTCCTCCAGCTCGTCGATGCTGCGCTCCAGCTGGGCACGCGAGTGCTCCAGGCTGCGCTGGCTGGTACCGAGATCCTCGGTCATGCGGTTGAACGATTCCACCAGCACGCCGAGCTCGTCGTTGGATTGGACCTGAACCCGGTAGTCGAGGTTGCCTGCCGCCACCGCTCGGGTTCCCTCAGACAGCTTCTGGATCGGCACCGTGACACCCTTGGCCAGATACAGACCAAGCCAGACGGCGCCAAACACGATCAGCAGGCTGATCAGCAGGAAAGTCAGCAGGTAGGCGTTGGTGATGGGCTCTTTTTCCAACACCCCCTGAGTGTAGTCGGAGTAGATTTGCTCGATCGCCGCCGCGTCCGCTGCCAGCGCCCCGTCCACTACCCGGACGCTCACCAGCACCGCCGCAACTTCGGTGCTGTTCGGCCTGTAGATCGGCACCCCGACCACGAGCATCGTATTGCGCCCTTCGATCCTGGGGTCGTGGCGGAACGCGATTCCCTGCATGGCCATCTGGATCGACCGGGCGGGCACGTCGATCAGGTGCTCGCGCTCCATCAGGAAGCTCCCCTCGCGTATTATCGGGGCGAGCAACTCCACATTGGCGCGGACCACGGTGATGGCGTCCAGGTCGAGGAACTTCTTGTCGAGCTCGCGGCGCATGTCGCGAGCAAGAACGTCCCACGACTGATTCTGGATGATCCGCCCGTCGGTGATCTTGCGAGAGATATCACGCGCCGCAGCGAACATCTGATTTTCCTGGATGTCGAGAGCGCGGCGCACCAGGTCACGCGAACGTTCGTGTACCTGCGTGACATCCTTGGAAAACCAGCGGTCAACGCTTTTCTGGATGAAGTCGCTGGCGACCAGGAACATGATGATCGTCGGAACCAGCGACAGGCCGACGTAAGTGACCATGAGCTTGGTCTGGAACTTGGAGCCCAGCTTGCCGTGGCGTCGGTCGACGTACAGCTTGATCAGGTTGCGACCAAGGACGAACAGCAACACCAGGACCAGCACGATGTTGATCACCGTGATGGCGTGCAGCAAGATCGTGTCGGGACCCAGCCGCGCGGCATCCACGTTGCCCTGGATCGCGATCTCGATACCGATCAACGCAACCACCAGCGCCGCCAGCCCGCCGATAATCAACCGCCTGTGCCGCGCCCGCCGCAGGTTCTCAGCCTCGGAATAGGGACTCATTCGATCAACGCTCGGTATTCTGGTTTGGAGTGCCTAGCAGGCCGTGGTGGAAGTGGGTTCAGGCCGGCCGATCAGGGCGGTGGCCAGATGTCGCTGTAATGAGAGGGA
>JACZXM010000001.1:0-19168 GCA_022571615.1 Acidobacteriota bacterium
TCAAGAGCCAGAGTCGGTTGTCGTCGGTGAGCATGTGGTCGTAGTAGTCGCCACCCACGGCGCTCGAGGGGACGTTGAGCGCGTCCCATTCGATGGTGTCGCTAGCGGGCGGTCCGCCTGGGAAGAGACGCAGCTGGATATCGCGTGCCAGCGCCATCTCGTGCTCGATCTGGGAGCGCTCCAGCCGGTCCCGGTGGCGCTGAGCGTTGATGATGGCCGAGGCGACGTGGGCCGCGATCAGCTCGGCGATCCGCAGGTCGCTCTCGGTGTAGGCGTCGGAGCGATCCGATTCGAGGTTGACCACACCGATCGCTTCGCCACCGCTGACAATCGGGATCGCGATCTCGGAGCGCGTGCCGGGCCGTGCCGCCAGGTAGCGGGGGTGCTTGCGCACGTCGGCAACTCGGGTCCCGCGGAGCTCTTCCAACACCAGGCTGATGATCCCCTTGCCTGCCGGCACCTCCAGGTTTGCGCCCTCGTCGGAGTACCCGCGCTGTGCCGCCACACGGAGACTCTGGTCCTCGGGCGCGACGAGAAAGATCGCGGCAGCATCGAACGGAACGACCCGGTTGAGGGAATCGAAGACCTGCTCAAGCACCCGATCCAGATCGAGGCTTCGGCCTACCTCGCGGCTGACATCGAGCAGGAGTTCGTGCACCTGCAGGTCGCGTCGAAGCTGGCGCATGAGCGAGTCGTTCTCTACCGCGACCGCGACCTTGTCGGCGATGGCCTCGAGCAGATCCTGGTCGTCGCGGTCGAAGGCGCGGGGCTTTTCGCGTACCGCCACCAGAAGACCGACTACCTCATGGCGGCGACGAAGAGGCACCGCCAACACCGCGCGCGGTTCCAGGCCGAAGGCGCGCTCGACCCCGTCACGAAAGCGTGGCTCTTGGCGGACATCGGTTATCGCCAGCGACGCCCCACCGCGCAGCACCTCATCGCGCAGGCCAAGTTCGACATCGAGCAACTCGGTCTTCATCTCGTGTCCCCGGGCAGCGAATGACACCCGTAGCTCGCCCCGGCCGCCCTCTTGCTCCGGCACACAGAGCGTCGCTGCGCCGGCGTCCAAGGCGTCGGTGACAATCTCCAGCACGCGGCCGAGCTCGTGGGTGAATCCGCGGCCGGAGTTGAGCGTCTCCGCGACCTGCAGCAGTGTCTGCACGTCGCGGCGGACAGCGGTAGGTTGGTAGTCTTCGGACGACCGCTGTTTCGGGCTCATCGCATCGTCACCGCAAGCGCGGCGCGGGCCGTGCGCTTGGCAGCAGAACCATACCCATCACATTCTCCAGCACGGCCTGCTAACGGGCCGCGCCTCTTCGTGCCGGTGCCTTTTTCTTGCGCCGGACGGCCGCGGCTGGCGTGATGCGGCGACGCGGCGTCGGCGGCGCGGAGGTCAGGGCGTACTCCAGCACCTCGTCGACCCGGGTTACGAACACGAACTGCAGCCCTTTCCGGATGGAGTCCGGGATCTCCTCGAGATCTTTCTCGTTCTTCGCCGGCAGGATGATGCGCTTGAGCCCGGCGCGGCGAGCCGCCAGCATCTTGTTCTTGATGCCACCCACCGGCAGCACCATCCCGCGTAGGGTCAGCTCACCGGTCATTCCGAGATCCGAAGCCACCGGGCGGCCGGTGAACAGCGAGGCCAGCGACACCAACATGGTAGTTCCTGCCGAAGGTCCGTCCTTGGGTGTCGCGCCGGCGGGGACGTGCAAATGCACGTCGTATTGCTTGAAGACACTGTCGGGAATCCCGAGCGCTTCGGCGTGCGCGCGCAGGTACGACATCGCGGCCAGCGCCGACTCCCGCATCACCTCTCCGAGCTGACCGGTGAGCCGCAGCTCGCCCTTGCCTTTCATCCGGGTTGCTTCGATGAACAGGATATCGCCGCCGGCGGCAGTCCATGCCAAGCCGACCGCAACGCCCGGCTCGGCGGTCCGATCGGCGACCTCGGAGAAGAACTTGACCGGACCGAGAAAGCGGTGCAGGTCAGCGTGCGAGACGTGAAGCGGATCGAGCGGTGGCGGCTTCGTTTCGCCCAGACGCTCGGCGACGACCCGCGCGTGGGCCCTGCAAACTGCCGCGATCTCGCGCTCGAGGTTTCGTACCCCCGCTTCCTCGGTGTAATCGCGCACGATCGCGACGATCGCATCGTCGGCAAAGATCAGCTGCTCCGCCGACAGCCCGTGCTCCTTCACCTGTCGGGGCACTAGGAAGCGTTGCGCGATATGTACTTTTTCCTCGGCGGTGTATCCGGGGATCTCGAGGATCTCCATTCGGTCGCGCAGAACGGCTGGAATATCCTCAGGCAAGTTGGCGGTGGCGATGAACAGCACCCGAGACAGATCGAACTCGAGCTCGAGATAGTGGTCTGAAAATGACTCGTTCTGCTCCGGATCGAGCACCTCCAGGAGCGCCGCCGACGGGTCGCCGTGGAAATCCTGGCCGACCTTATCGATCTCGTCGAGCATGAAGACCGGGTTCATCGAGCCGGCACGTTTGATGCCCTGGATGATGCGTCCCGGCATGGCGCCGACGTAGGTGCGGCGGTGACCGCGAATCTCCGCCTCGTCGTGAATGCCGCCGAGGGAAAGGCGCACGAACCTGCGCCCCAGTGCCCGGGCAATCGAGCGGCCGAGCGAAGTCTTACCCACTCCCGGTGGGCCGATGAAACAAAGAATCGGCCCTCGTTTCTCGGGATTGAGCCGCCGTACGGCGAGGTATTCGATAATGCGCTTCTTGACCTTATCGAGGTCGTAGTGATCCTCATCGAGGGTCTCGGCAGCAGCCCTCAGATCGAGGTTGTCCTCGGAGTACACGCCCCAGGGCATGTCCAGCAGCCATTCGATGTAGGAGCGCAGCACATGGTGCTCAGCCGCTGCCGGCGACATTCTGGCCAGTCGGTCGAGCTCCTGCCGGGCCGCTTTCTTGACCTCGCCGCGCATGCCCGATTCATCCATCCGGCGACTGAGATCCTCGATCTCGGCTCCCTCGTCGTCCTCCTCGCCGAGCTCGCGCTTGATCGCCCGCAGCCGTTCACGCAAGTAGATTTCGCGTTGCCCGCGGTCGATCTCTCCTTGTACCTCGGAATCGATCTTCTGCGACAGCTCGAGAACTTGAACCTGATGCGATAGCTGCGCCAACACCAGCGACAGACGATCACCTGGCTCGCTGGTCTCGAGCACCCGCTGCTTGTCCTCCACGCTGGTGCCGATGTGGGCGGCGATCACGTCGGCAAGATTGCCCCGTTGCACCGCCGACTGGGCCAGGCCTTCGAGCTCCGCCGGCAGGTTTGCCGACAGCTGGATCAATCGGTGTAGCTGGCGGAGCGCACTGACCATCTGCGCTTCGCTTTCCATGCCGGGAGCGTCCACGTTTTCCTCGATGGGCTCACAATGGGCTCGGAAGTACGGGTCTGGGGACACGATCTTCTCGAGGCGCACACGACGCAGGCCCTGCACGATCACGTTCAGGTTGCCGTTGGGTAGCCGCAACACCTTGAGGATTCGGGCCACTGTGGCGATCTGCTGCAAGTCGGCCGCGGTGGGCTCCTCGAGCTTGGCGTCGCGCAGCGCGGTGACGGCTACCAATCGGTCGCCCTCGAGAGTCTCGGCTACCAGTCGGCGCGAGGGCTTGCGCCCCACGAGCACTGGCATGACGACACCGGGAAATAGAACCGAGCCACGCAAGGGCAGCACGGGAAGGACCGCCGGGAGCGCGGGCTCCGACGTCGGTGCCCGCCCGAGCTCGTCGCGGAGCTCGGAGTCGAGGCTCGATTCGTAGGGGTCGGACTCGGACATGGTGACTGTTCTCTTATTCGATTTCAGGTTGAACTGCTCAGTGCGGCAGGATGACCTTTCTCACGATGGTAGCCTGCCGAAGCTTGCTGGTTGCGACACCCTGTTGCTGGCAGGCACGGAACCGGCGTGCTCGTGCTATTTCAGCTTCACACCCCTTCCCTTCCTGGGGTCGTACGGGTGCCGATCACGAATCTGATCGAAGATCTCGGCGAGCTCGGGATCAATCGTGTCGGGTAGCTCGATGCTGATGGTCACAAGTAGGTCGCCTCGTCCGCGACCTCCGCGGTCCGGGGCACCCTTCCCCGTAAGTCGCAGTCGCTGCCCGCTACGAGTTCCGGCCGGCAGTCGAATCGTGGCCGCTCCGTCGAGGGTTGGCACGGTTATCTCGCTGCCCAATGCCGCCTCGTAGACGGCTACCGGAACGCTCGCATGGAGGTCGTCGCCAACCCACTTGAAGACCGGGTGGGGCAGGACCTTGACTTCGAGGTACAGGTCGCCGCGCGGCCCACCGCGCGCTCCCGGCTCTCCCTTGCCGCGCAGGCGGATCTTGCTGCCATCGCGTACCCCTGCCGGGATCCGGACCCGGGTGCGCTCGACGCCGGAGCCACCACCAGCGCGACGGAAGCTGATGGTGCGCTCGACGCCATTGACCGCCTCGGGTAGCGACAGGTGCACCTGAACACTGATATCGCGCCCCGCGCGGGGTGATGTCATGCGCGGGCCGCCTCGGCCGGAGCTGGAGCCGAACGGGGAGCCGAGCCCGCCCAGCAGGTCCTCGAACATGCCGAAGTTGCCGGTGGCCCCTCGCCCATGGCCACCGCGGAAGAAGCGACCGAACTGCTGGGCGAAGTCGGAGAGGTCGAACTCCTGAGCGAAGACCTCGGGCCCTACCTGGTCGTACTTGGCGCGCCGCTCCTCGTCGCCCAGGACGTGGTAGGCCTCGGAGATCTCCTTGAAGCGCTCCTCCGACTTGGCGTCGCCCGGGTTCACATCCGGATGGTGTTTGCGCGCCAGCTTGCGATAGGCACGCTTGATCTCCTCCTGCGAGGCGCCCTTGGAGACCCCGAGGGCGGCGTAGTAGTCGTTGCGACGGCTCATGGCCTCAGCCGGTCTCCCGTTCGACGGCAACGAGCTCGGCGGCGGGCTGCAAGATCAGGACCGAAGATGTCGGGTCAGAGTCAACTCGCACCAGGTCACCGGCACGAAGCTCACCGCGTAGGATCGCCTGCGCCAGCGGGTTCTCGAGCAGCTTCCGGATGACGCGCTTCAAGGGGCGAGCACCGTACACCGGGTCGAAGCCGCGCTCAGCGAGCAGTTGCTTGGCGGAGTCGGTGAGCTCGATGGCCAGACCGCGCTCGCCCAGGCGGGCACCCAGATCTCGAATCTGGATCTCGACGATCTGCCGCAGTTCGCCCTTGTCGAGTGGTGCGAACACGATCGTATCGTCGATCCGGTTGATGAACTCGGGGCGGAAGGTCTTCCGCACCGCCTCCAGGACCGCTGCCTCGGCCGCCTCCCTACCGAGCTGGTCGATTCGGGACAGATGCTCGCTGCCGAGGTTCGACGTCATGATGACGACGGTATTGCAGAAATTGACGGTTCGCCCCTTGCCGTCGGTCAGGCGGCCGTCGTCGAGAATCTGCAGCAGGATATTGAAGACGTCCGGATGGGCCTTCTCGATCTCGTCGAGCAGGATCACGGCATACGGCCGCCGGCGCACCGCCTCGGTGAGATACCCACCCTCGTCGTGCCCAACGTAGCCCGGTGGAGCGCCGATCATGCGGGCCACGGCGTGGCGCTCCATGTATTCGGTCATATCGAGCCGGATCAACGCCTCCTCGGTGTCGAAGAGGAACTCCGCCAGCGCTTTGGCGAGCTCGGTCTTGCCGACGCCGGTGGGCCCCAGGAAGATGAAGGAGCCGTACGGACGCTGGGGGTCCTGGAGGCCGGCACGAGCTCGGCGGATGGCGTCCGAAACCGCGGTGATCGCCGGATCCTGCCCGACGACACGCTCGTGCAGGCACTCCTCCATGCGCAGCAGCTTTTCGACCTCACCCTCGACCAGTCGGCTGACGGGAATCCCGCTCCAGCGCGAGACCACGTCGGCCACGTCCTCGGCGTCGACTTCCTCCTTGAGCATGGCGTTGCCGTCGCTCTGGAGCTCTTGGAGCCGGGCGCGTGCCGAGGTCAGGTCGTCTTGCTTGGTGCGCACCACTCCATAAAGAAGCTCCGCCGCCTTGGCGAGATCCCCCTCGCGCTCGGCTCGTTCCGCTGCCGTTCGAGCTTCCTCGATCTCGCGGTTCAGTGCCTGGATGTTGCGTACCTGGGTGACCTCCTCGTCCCAGCGGGTCTTCATACAGTCATGCTCGCTCGACAGCCCCTCTAGCTCCTGTTCGAGATTGGCCAGCCGTTGGCGGGACGCGTCGTCCTTTTCCTTGCCCAGCGCCTGGCGTTCGATCTCGATCTGCCGGATGCGCCGCGACAGTTCGTCGAGAGCGGCCGGCATGCTATCGATCTCGACCCGCAGCAGCGATGCCGCCTCATCCATCAGGTCGATCGCCTTGTCGGGCAAGAAACGGTCGCTAATGTAGCGTTCCGATAGCGTTGCGGCGGCGATCAAAGCGGCGTCGCGGATCCGCACCCCGTGGTGAACCTCGTAGCGGTCCTTGAGCCCGCGCAGGATCGAAATCGTCTCCTCGACGCTCGGCTCACCTACCTTGATGGGCTGGAAGCGACGCTCGAGCGCCCCGTCTCGCTCGATGTACTTGCGGTACTCATTGAGCGTGGTGGCGCCGATGGCATGCAGCTCGCCGCGCGCCAGCGCGGGTTTGAGAATGTTGGAGGCGTCGACCGTGCCCTCGGCGCTACCTGCACCCACCACCGTGTGCAGTTCGTCGATGAACAGGATCACGTCTCCCGAGTCGGTCACCTGCCGTAGAAACGCCTTGAGCCGATCCTCGAACTCGCCCCTGTACTTCGCACCGGCGAGCATGGCTGCGATATCGAGGCTGATTACACGGCGATCCTTCAACGTCTGCGGAACGTCGCCGTTGACGACGCGTTGCGCAAGTCCCTCCACGATCGCCGTCTTACCGACGCCCGGCTCACCGATCAACAGCGGGTTGTTCTTCCTCCGCCGCGAGAGAACCTGGACCAATCGACGGATCTCCTCGTCACGGCCGATGACGGGGTCAAGCTCACCGCGGCGGGCCAGCTCGGTGAGATCGGCCCCGTATTGTTCCATCGCGTTGTATTTGTCCTCAGGGTTGGGGTCGGTCACGCGCATGCTGCCGCGGATCTGTCGCAGCGCTGCGAACAATGCCTCATGGGTGACGCCCTGGGCGACCAACAGGTCGGTAGCATTGCTACCGGTTTCGAGCAGGCCTAGCAGAATGTGCTCGGTCGAGAGGTAACGGTCCTGCAGGCGAGTCGCCTGCTCTTGGGCGGCCTCGAGCGTCTTGTTGACGTCGGTGCCGAGATAGATCTCTGAGATGCCCGTGACCTTCGGCAACCCGTCAAGAGCCTCGCTCGTCTGCGCAGCGATCGCCTCGGGGTTGGCGCCGATTCGTTCGATCACCGAGCGCACCACGCCCTGCCGCTGCTCCAGCAGCGCTGCTAGCAAGTGCAGGTTCTCGAGGGCCTGGTGGTCACGGCTCCTGGCGATCTCCTGCGCGCGCTGCACGGCTTCCTGTGCCTTCACGGTGAAGCGGTCAAAACGAATCATCGGTTACCTCGTTGTCCATCTCCGGCCCCCCGGCTTCGGGGCCACGGCTAGCAGCGGTCTCATCCAACCGAACCGTTCATGGTGCGGCACACGGCGATCACCGGTCCGAGCATCTCGATGTCTCGCCCGGCCTGGAGCCGGCCGAGAACGGGCCGTGCGGTGCGGCCGCCACCTGCCATGGTCAGCAATACGGTGCGTGTGCCCTGTCGGCCGAGCAGCAGATCGTCCCGCCGGGTCGGGGCGTCGGTGTCGACGATCAGGACGTCGCCGCGGAGAATGCCCCTGCGCGCCACACTCGCCTCGGCGCGGACGGCGAACGCTTTGCCGCTGACCGCCCGGCCATCGAAGTACAGATGACCACTCTCGCCCGAAATGCCGAACAGCGCCGGGACCCTCCCGAGTACCGGGACCCGCACCGAGCGCCGCCGGCTCGCAGCTCTCGTGCGCAGCAACTCGATGCCGCGCGAAGCGCCGGGTCGGCGCCGGATGTAGCCTTTGCGCTCGATCGCCTTGAGGTGATCGGAGATACCGGCGGCAGAGGTAAGCCCAAAGGCAGCTGCGATCTCCATCAGTGTGGGAGGGATTCCGTCGCATTGCACCTGCACGACGATGAAATCGTAGATTGCCTGCTGTCGATTCGTGAGCGTGAGCATCGGCGTATGAGAACCCGATCGGACATTCCCCAGCAGGCGGTGGTTGCATGTGTGGCAGCCGGCCAGGGTCTAAACAGCGCCCTCTGAAACAGAGCATCGCCACGCCGGTAGTATACCAAAAATTATTTCGGTCTACAAGAAATACTTTCGGTATCGCGTGCGTGGTAAAAGGGGCACAGGTCAGCGAGGCTGCACTGTTCGCAGAGCGGTCTTCTCGCCTTGCAGGTGTAGCGGCCGTGCCAGATGAAGAGTCGCGAAACGTCGGCCCAGCGGGACTCCGGGTACAGTCGCGCCAGGCACGCTTCGATTCTTGCCGGGTCTGTCGATACGGCCAGCTCCAGGCGGTTGCTGAGGCGCTTGCAGTGGGTGTCGACGGCGATCCCGGGAAGTCCGAAAGCGACGGCTCGAATCACGTTGGCGGTCTTGCGCCCAACGCCGGGCAACGCGGTCAGCGCCTCCATGCTGGTCGGTACCTCGCCTCCGTGCTCTTGAACCAGCCGCGTGCAGCAGTTCTTCAGACTCTTGGCCTTCTGCCGGAAGAAGCCGGTGCTGTGAATACTGCGTTCGAGCTCCTCGCTATCGGCCGCGGCGAATCTGCCGCTTCCGCGCAACGCTTCCCCGATTACCTGTAACTCGACCCATGGCTCAGGAATATCGCAGAATACCGCGTCGACATCAGGCTCGAGCTCTTCGCCGGCACCGCGGGCTCGGAACTCGACCCCGGTCCGGACTCCGGCGAGCCTGCAGTTGCGCTCGGCCAGTTCGAGGAAATCTTCGCGCCGGTCATAGCTGAAAACTGCTCCGCCCGGTAGTACGGCCCCCACCAAGGCCTGGGTCATCGCCCCCGAGCCGCTGCCGATCTCGATCACGCGGGATCCCGGTCCGAGGTCCAGGTCGGCCAGCAGGAAGGCGACGTCTTTGGGATACATGATGTTGGTGCGCCGGTGCACCTTCATCATCTTGTCGATCCACCGAGGACGGAGCAGAAACGCGGCGGCCCCGGTGTTGAGGGTCAAGGTAGTGCCCCAGTCCCGACCGATGACATTGTCGTGGTCGACCGTCCCACGGTGGCTGGAATGACGCTTGCCCCGGTCAATACGGATCAGAAACGTCTTGCCATCCTCGAGTGCTAGCAGAACCTGGTCGCCTGCACGAATGGTTTCGGTCACGGGTTCGGTTCCGGGCGTCCGGACGTCGGGTTTTAGATGGCATCGGCACGAGTGCAGATCGACGCGAAAACTCTGTGACGCGGTGCGTCGTCGGGCCGGGCCATGGGTTGCGCGGCGGCGTGTCCGGTACTCTAGCACGACGCGATGTGTCCCCTTCCACGGGTGATACCCTGCTCGTGCGGTTGCCGCGTGAAGTGTTTCGGGGGTCCTGATGTCCGAGCTTACAGGCCCGCTGGCGGGCCTCGTATTGCTGTTGATCCTGTCGGCGTTCTTCTCCGGTTCGGAGACCGCGATGATGGCGGTCAGCCGCTACCGACTGCGCTATCTGGAGCGGCGCGGAAACCACAAGGCCGGGCTGGTGCGTCAGATGATCGATAACCCCGATCGTCTACTCTCGGCGATCCTTCTGGGTAACAACTTCGTCAATGTAGCCGCCTCAGCACTTGCGACCCTTGTCGCCGTACAGTGGCTTGGCGAACAGCGTGGCGCCCTGCTGGCGACGTTCCTGATGACCGCGGTCATCCTGGTAGGATCGGAGATCGCCCCCAAAACCTACGCCGCGCGGCACCCGGAACGCGTGGCGCTGGGACTCGTTCAGCCCATTCGGCTGGCGGTCGCGGTGCTTGGACCGCTGGCGCGAGTGGCGGCCGGGGCGGCCCGCGCCCTCACGTTCCCGTTGCTCCGAGGCGCGGACGACCGGCCGAGGATCTCGCTCGAGGAAATCAAGGGGATGCTCGATCTGGGCGAGGAAGAGCGCGTCATTGCGCGCGAGAAGCGGCGCATGCTGCAGAGCATCTTTCGCCTCACCGAGACCACGATCGAAGACATCATGATTCCACGCACGCAAGTGCACGCAGTCGCCGCCGACGCCTCCCTCGAGGACGTGCTGAGGGTGATCCGCGAATCCGGCGTGACACGGCTGCCGGTGTACCGCGACAGCCTCGATGACATCGTCGGAATCCTCCATTCGAAGGATGTGGTGCAGTACCGTGACCGGCCCGAAACGCTGCACATTACAGCGATCGTCCGCAAGCCCTTTTACGTCCCGGAGACGGCAACGCTCGAGACGCTACTGCGACTGTTTCAATCGCAACGCCAGCACCTAGCGATCGTCATCGACGAGTTTGGCGGCGTCGAGGGAATCGTATCGCTCGAGGATCTTCTGGAGGAGATCGTCGGTGATATCGAGGACGAGCACGATCGAGAGCGCGGCCCGCAATTGGTCGAGCTCGAACCGGATGTGATCCTGGTGGAGGGCACGTGTCCGCTCAGCCTCCTGAACCGACGCTACGGGATGGGGCTAGAAGCGCGCGAGAGCAGCACGATCGCCGGATACCTGATGGAGCTGAGCGGCGGCATCCTGCAGCCCGGAGAGCGCCTCACGCATGGCGGTTTGACCTTCAACGTCCGCCGTGCCAGCCGCAACCGGATCGACCTGATTCGGATCGAGGGCGTTCAGAAAAGGTGAACCTGCACGTGCTCACCGGCGGCCAGTTCCTCTACCTCGGCGGCGATCTCTAACCAGCCGGTGGCATGGGCCATGCTGCTGATCGCGCTCGAGAACGTGAAGGTCGGGCGCGCCAGGCCCGCGGTGACCGCGACGGGCAGCAGCTGTGCCTTGTCTGGCGGCGAGCGAACGGTGTCCTCGAGGGTGCAAAGCAGGGTCGGCCGCACAGCCGGCAGACCGCCCATCCGGCGCACCATGGGCTCGAGAATCGCGTAACCGAGGATCATGCAGGTGGTCGGGAAACCCGGCAGGCCGATCACTGTGCGTTCCGCCACGCGCCCGAGCAAGAGCGGTTTGCCGGGACGCACCGCAACGCCATGAACTAGGACCTCACCCACCGCCGCGACCACTTCGGGAACGAGGTCACGGCGCCCAACCGAGGTACCACCGATGGTCGCGATGAGATCGTGCCCGGGCCGCTCGAAGAGCTGCCGGAGAGCCGCTGCCTCGTCGACAACGATATCGGCTCGCACGACCTCGGCCCCAGCCTGTTCCAGCAACGCCTGCAGGCCGGAGGCGTTGGAGTCGTACACCTGCCCTGGAAGCAGGTCCCGGCCCAGCGGGACGACCTCATCGCCGGTCGGGGCGAGCAGCACGCGTGGCCTCCGCCAAACGGAAACCTCGGCAATCCCGGCGGCGGCGCAGGCCGACAACAGGGCCGGGGTGAGCACCTCCCCCTCCCTGCCGACGGCAATGCCCGCCTGCAGGTCGGTGCCGCGGACGGAGATATGATCTCCCGCCGAGACGGGCTGCTGGGCTCGGATGCCGCCTTCCTCCTCGAGTGTGTGTTCCACCGGGATCACCGCATCGGCGCCTGGTGGGATCGGCGCACCGGTGGCGATCTCGATGCAGGTCCCCGGATCGACCGAAGCCTCCGCCTGCTGGCCGGCGGCAATCCTGCCGACGCGACGAAGCGGTGCCTTCTCCCGGGTGTCGTCGCTGCGAACCGCGTAACCGTCCATGGCCGCGCGGTCGGCCGAAGGAACGTCGGTCCTTGCCACGGCGGCGTGCGCCAGAACGCGTCCGTTGGCCTGCTGGAGCGCAAGCACCTCCTCCTCAGACGGCGGCGCGGCGAGCTGCTGAGATACGCGACGCGCTCGCTCGAAACTGGTCAGCTCCTGGAATGGGCGCATGCGAGATCGGTTGGCCTGGCGACTCATGAAACCGGAGTCTAGCAGGGCGTGCTCGCTGCCGCGTCGCCAGGTGGGTGGAGGTTATGAACGTGACCGCCGGCAACCTCATCGCCCGCTCTGGTCTGGATCGGCGATGATAAAAACCGGTCCCTCCCCAGATTCGTATCTCACCAACCAAGCAAGACTGACGGCCATGGACAGCGGCACAGCGAGAGTCACCGGAAGCGTCACCGTACCGAGCAGCAGTCCAACGATCAACACCCGAATCGCCGAGTTCATCCCGGCCGGGGAATCCAGCTGCGCCCAGACGTGGACGATGGTCCCAAAGCCCAGCAAACGGATAAGCCGATGACGAAGGGGCTTTCCCTCAATGAGGTCGAGCACGTCCGTTCTGCTGGCCTCCTACCCTCAAGCCGCCTCCACCAGCCGGCCACAGCGCCAGGACGTGCTCGACCTCAGCCCCTGCTGCGTTCCCTCCGTTTCATCCAGCACAGCTGCTAGACTCGCCCGTCGATGGAAACTCCTGCCGAGCTGACGCGCCGCATTGTCGAGGCCGCAAGACGGGAAGGATTCGATCGCTGCGCCGCCGCACCGGTGCGGGCTCTGGTAGCAGCGCCTCGTCTCCGGCGCTGGCTGCAGGAGGGCCTGCACGCCGATATGGCCTGGCTGGAGCGCGACGTGGATCGACGTACGGATCCACGCAACGTGGTGCCCGGCGCGCGGTCCGTCCTCATTGTCACGCGCAGCTACTACACCGATGATCCGATCGTCACGGATGCCGCGCGTGGAAGGATCTCGCGCTATGCCTGGGGCGACGAGTACCACGAGGTGATGGGCCAGGCGATCGGTCGCCTCTACGAGCGAATCCAGCGCCTGGTTCCGACAGCCTCGGGTCGCTACTACGTCGATACCGGGCCGGTGATGGAGAAGGCCTGGGCGGAGTTGGCCGGGCTGGGCTGGATCGGCAAGCACACCAACCTCCTGACCCGTGGAGAGGGTTCCTGGTTCTTCCTTGGCGCCATCATTCTCGATCTCGAGCTCCACTACGCCCCGCCGGCTCGCGACCACTGTGGCACCTGCACGGCGTGCATCGACGTGTGCCCTACGCAGGCCATTGTGGCTCCGTACGTGCTCGATGCCAACCGCTGCATCGCCTATCTGACGATCGAGAACCGCGGCCCGATTCCCCCGGAGATGCGCAGCGCAATCGGAAACCGTATCTTCGGATGCGACGACTGTCAGGACGTCTGTCCGTGGAACCGCTTCGCGCAGGTGGCAGCAGGGGCGGCTGCCTTTGCAGCGCGGCCGGAGAACCGGGCGCCGGAGCTGATCGACTTGCTACAGATGGACGAGGAAGCCTTCCGGGCGCGGTTCCGGCACAGCCCAATCCGGCGTGCCAAGTACGGAGGCTTCCTGCGAAACGTCGCGGTGGCCCTGGGCAACTGTGGGGACCGGAGCGCGGTGCCGCCACTGGCGGCGGCCCTCGAACATCCAGTGCCGCTGGTGCGCGGGCACTGCGCCTGGGCGCTCGGGCGTCTGGGCGGGGAACAGGCCAAGCGGGCGCTGGCCGCGGCGTTGGCTCATGAGTCCGACCCGGATGTGCGGAGCGAGCTCGGCTCGGCGTTGGACATGACGGCAAGCGGCTGAGCCAACGTCCAGCGGTGCATGATACAGTCCGCTGGTTCCTCTTGATCGACGATAAACAGGAGCTGAGAGTGCGATTCTTGCTTCCGGCAGGACCGGCATGCGCCGCGCGGGGTAGAGCCCAGCCGCGGGTGTGGCTCGTAGGAATGGTCTCTTTGACATTGTCGGCACTGGTGGCGATCGGCGCTGCCGCTGCGGCCCACAAGCCGCCCCCGGCGCTGGTCTACCCGGTCGATATTGTGGCGGCACCCGGCGGCGGCTGGGTGATCGCGGATTTCAAAGCGCACGGCCTGCTGCGGTTGGGACTCGACGGCACCGTCACGCCGATTCGCCAGGGGCCAGGGATGCCCCGCACGCCCCTGTACGGCACGCGCGCGGTGGTGGCAGCGCCGGACGGCAACGGCTGGATCGTTGCCGATCCGGGCACCTTCGGCCTGTATCGGGTCGATGCGGCCGGTGAGCTGTCGACGATCACCACGGAGCTCGACATTCCCCAAGGCCTGGTGCGCTTTGACGATGAGTCGGTGCTGGTGTCGGACCTGCGCAGCGGCATCGGTGCGGTGATGCGGGTGACCCTTGACGGCCGGGTGACCGTTTTTGCCGAGATCGGCAGTCCGAAAGGCATCGTCGCCGATGGGGCGGACGGATTCGTGGTCGTCTCACATGGGGAGCGCGCCTTGTTCCGACTCGGGCGTGATGGTCGGGTGCAGACGCTCGCTGCTGGACCGCCGTTTGATTTTCCGCACGACGTGGTCCGCGACCCGAACGGGGGCTTCGTGGTCACCGATGGCTATGCTTCTGCGCTGTTTCGCGTCGCTCCCGACGGGGCCGTGAGCACACTGGCCCAAGGGGATCCGCTGATCAACCCGCAAGGGATCGTAGGCGCGGAAGATGGCAGCTACGTGGTGACCGATCCGCAGGCCGGCGCGATTTTCCGGGTGACCCAGGACGGCCAGGTGGAGCGGCTGGCCGAGGTCAGCAGCTAGCTGCTTGCGGCCCGGCAGGAGACACGGGCGTAGAGGGCGTTAGTTGGCCAGGACCGCCTGATAGACCGCTTCACCTTTGGCGCCGATCTCCTCGTCGCTCAGCCCTTCGAGCTCGTGGGGAAAGACGATCCAGTCGTTGTTCTCCACGACGCAGTAGTCCGGCGTCAGATCGGTCTCGTTTCGATCCGGCTTGTAGTACACCGTGGCCACACGGATCTCCGGGCTGTTGCGCCGAGCTCGGTTGCCGATCTCCTGCACGATCGCGGCCATGGTATGGCCGGTGTCGAACACGTCATCGACCAGCAGCAGCCGGTCCGTGCACTCGATCACGTCGATCACGTGTTCGAGCCCCTTGACATCCACCCTTTTGTTGCCGCGTTGCATGCCGGAATACGACTGTGTCTTGATCGTCGTGTGGTAGGGGTCGTGCCCCTGGAGCCGGAAGTACTCGTGAATAGCGATCCCGGGAGGCGTGCCGCCTCTCCAGATCCCGATGAGATAATTCGGGCGGTAGCCGTCGTCCCAGATCTTTCGTGCCAGCTCCACCGAGCGCAGCAACAGCGTTCTGGCGTCGATGAAGACCTTCACGGACATCGGTTGCCTCGCGGCTAGCCGGACACAACGGCCGGGCAGGCGTTTGGTTCGCAGGTTGCAACGCTAGTCGGCTGTGGGCCCAGGTGCAAATCGGCACCGTCGCTGCGTCAGGCGATTCCGCCAAGGTCGTCCTTCGCTTGCGCAGTTGACGGGTTCCGAACTCGGACTTAAGCTGGCGAAATCATCTGGGGCTGCGGCACGGGGAGGTACATCATGGGGTTCTTGGGCCACGAGTTTATCCAGCAGGTGCGGGAGTTCTCCGACCAGATGGTCGAGTACACCTCCAAGCATCTGGAGTTGGTCAACGGCCTGCCGAAGGCGCTCGATCTACGCACTCCCGAAGAGGTTCTGGCCTACGTTGGCGAGCACCGGATCACATCGATCCGGCTGTGGTTCACGGACGTGCTGGGTTTTCTGAAGTCGTTCGAGATCACTCCGGCGGAGCTTCCTGGCGCCTTCGAAGAGGGCATGGGGTTTGACGGCTCCTCGATTCATGGCTATCGGCGGATCCAGGAGAGCGACATGGTGGCCCTGCCGCTCGCCCGAACGGCACAGTTCATTCCCTTTCAGATCGGACCGTCGCGCTGTATCCGCATGTATGCAGAGGTCCGCAATCCGGACGGCTCGCCGTACGCGGGAAACCCGCGCAACATCCTGCGGCGCCAGCTCGATCGCCTGCAAGGGCATGGTTTCTCCCACATGAACATCGGCCCAGAGGCCGAGTACTTCTACTTTCGCGATCCGGACTCCACGCAGGTCCTCGATCAGGCCGGCTATTTCGACCTGGTGCCGAGCGATGTCGGTGATGATCTCCGTGAGGCCACCGTCTTTGCGCTCGAGGCGATGGGAATCCAGGTCGAGTACACCCACCACGAGGTCGCCCCGTCCCAGCACGAGATCGACCTCAAGTACGATACCGCGCTTCGAATGGCGGACAAGTTGCAGACGTACAAGTGGCTGGTCAAGGAGATCGCTCGCCGTAACGGGGTGCATGCCACCTTCATGCCAAAACCGCTGGACGGCGAGAATGGCAGCGGCATGCACGTACACTTGTCGATCTTCTCGGACGATGACAGCAATGCCTTCTACTCGGCCGAGGATGAGCACCACTTGTCCCCCACCGCCAAGCACTTCCTGGCCGGGATTCTCGAACACGCCAAAGAGATCTGTCTGCTCACCAATCAGTGGTACAACTCGTACAAACGCCTGGTACCTGGGTACGAGGCTCCGGTCTACATCACCTGGGCGGTACGCAATCGGTCGGCGTTGGTTCGGATTCCGCAGTACAAGCCGGGCAAGGAAGAGGCGACACGAATCGAGCTTCGATTCCCGGACGCCGCCTGCAATCCCTACCTTGCCTTTGCAAGCATGCTGGCGGCCGGCCTGCACGGTGTCGAAAACGAGTCGGTGCTGCGCCCACCGAACCAGGAGGACCTGTACCAGCTGTCCCCGGTGGAGCGCGCCGAGCGGGACATCGACGCGCTGCCCCACGACCTCTACGATGCGGTGCAGCGCGCCAAGGACTCTGCGTTGCTCGAGGCGACCCTGGGTAGGGCGGTCTTGGACAAGCTGATCGAGACCAAGAGGTCCGAGTACGACGCCTACCGGCTGCACGTATCGGCCCGGGAGTTGACGCAGAGCCTGAAGCTCTAGCAGCCCGCTGAGGTGCACATCGTGTGGGTCGGCTATCGGCGCGGGTCGCCGGTCGTGAGACGACAGTGAAGCGGGTCCTGCTGACCGCCAGCGCAGTGCTGCTGATCACTGCCGTGGCGGTCGGACAGGTCGCCATTATCTGGCGGATCGATACCCGCACATTTCTGACCATCGTCGGCTTCTATGCTACTACCACCGGCATTATCGTCGCCTTCGCCGTCTGGACCGCCGGCGAGGTTGGCCTTCCGAGCTTTCTGCTGCTGGAGAGCCTCTCTGGATCGCAGCGCTGGCTTCGGCTCCTGGTGCACGGCGTAGGGATGGGTGTCCTGGTGTCGCTGGCGAGCGTAGCCCTGGCCGGAAGCGGTGAGGCAGGAGTGCTCCGGCCCTGGTTCTGGCGCCAGATCCAGAGCCCCGCAGGAGCGACGCTGATGGCAGCGCGGTCAGCGCTTCTGGAGGAGAGCTTCTTTCGGCTCTTCCTGATTCCGTTCCTGGTGTCGGTGCTGCTGCGGGCCGGATCGCGCCGCTACCGCCTCCGCGTCAGGCACGGTAGCGCGCAGATGAGCGAGACCCGGCCGGAGCGGCCGGAGGCTTCGCGGTGGGTAGTGCTGTGCGCGGTACTGGGCTCGTCATTCCTGTTCGGACTGGCACACGTTTTCAACCCCGTACCGGCCATGCTACTGGGCCCCTTCTTTGCGCACAGCTACCTGCGCGGCGGCTGGGAGTCGGCGGTGCTGGCGCATTTCGTGGCCAACTGGTTGGTGTTCGTCTTCTATTTCTAGGAGGCCGTGGTGAAGCGAAACCCGAGCGGCGGCACATCGTAGCTAGAGGAGAGCGTTTCGTCTGGTTCGAGGATGAGGAGGAGAGCGTGTTCGAGTTGCTGGGCATGATGGCGGTCGGCGGGCTGGTCTTTCTTGTGATGGGTATTGTTATCGTCCCGCTTGTGATTCTATTCTGCATCATTGGATTCGGGCTTCGGGTGATACTTGGTGTGTTTGGACTCGTAATCGGGGCCATTGGTGGCCTGATCGGCCTGGCCTTTGGCGGACTCGGGCTTCTGATTGTGGGCTTGATTGCTCTGCCGATCGTGCTGCTCGTGGTCGGCGTCGTGATGCTGAAGGTACTGCTGATCGGTGTGCCCCTGCTGCTGCTCGAACTCTTGCTATGGGGTTTGCTCAGGTTGGTTCGCCGCCCGGCACCAGCTTGATGGGGAAGCCGTGAGCGCCGCGCTGGTCAGGTGCCGACCCCGAGGACGCGCTGCAGGGCACGGCGTACGGTTACCCGGGTGACGCGCTTGCGCCAGTACAGCGTCAGGTCGGTGTTGTCGAGGGGCGTCGAGCGCCGGTAGGCGGCTTCCGCGACCTCCTCGATCAGCGCTGCGGTGGGTCGATTGTCGACCAGCAATTCGCCGGCTTCCGGCACTTCGACCGGGTGCGTGTGTACCGCGCCGAGAACCAGCCGCGCCCCGGTCACGATTCCAGAGCGCAGGCTCACGGCCGCCGCCACCCCGAGTAGGGGAAAGTCGAAGCTGCCGCGCCGCCGGACCTTGAGGTAGGTGCTGCGAAGGTCGTCGTTACGCGGGATGCGCACGCGGGTGAGGATCTCGCCCGGACTCCGGGTCAGGTACTCGATGCCGTCGTCGCGATAAAGTGATGCCAGCGGCAGGTCGCGGCTACCGTCGGGACCGGCGAGACGGACGCTGGCTCCGAGGGCGATGAGCATCGGGGCGGTATCGCTGGATGAAACGGCCCAACATTTCTTGCTGCCCGGCGCGACCAGGCAGATATCGCCGTCCTTCTTCATGCAGAACCCAACGGAACGGCGCCACTCGTAGGTCTGGTTGTAATAGTTACAGCGGGTATCGACACAGAGGTTGCCACCCAGCGTTCCGACCCGTTGGATCTGCAGGTTGGCGACCTGCGACGCGGCTTGGCGCAGGCCGTCGCAGCACCCAGGCAGACGATCCATGTCCGCCAGTTGGCGCAGCGTCAATCCCGCCCCGAGCAGCAAGTCGCCGTTGTCGGCCGTCCCGGTGGCCCTGAGCTCCTCGATACGCCGGATCCCGATTAGCACGGGAGGCTCGAACTGACGCCGTTTCATGTTCGGCACCAAGTCGGTCCCACCCGCGATGTACATCGCGCGACCCTCGCAGCCAACGTGGGCCTCCACCGCCTCGGCCACGGTACGGGCGCGGACGTACTCGAACGCAGGCAGCCTCAGCATCGCCCTAGCAGCCCGTGGCAGGAGTGGCGTGGGTCGCGCGCCGGGGAATTGCGGGCTCAGGCAAGGCGGGCCGAGGAAGGCGATGCTG
>JACZXM010000001.1:19178-23571 GCA_022571615.1 Acidobacteriota bacterium
ACCCAACGCAGCATCAGCCCGCAAGTCCCCGGCGCCCTTCGGGTTGCGGC
Organism: Acidobacteriota bacterium; assembly: GCA_022571615.1. Lineage (GTDB taxonomy): Bacteria > Acidobacteriota > UBA890 > UBA890 > WLXD01 > JACZXM01. The sequence continues at coordinate 19,229 of JACZXM010000001.1, forward strand.
CCGCGCCACTTCTACCACGGGCTGCTAGCTCTCCGGGTCGGCTGGGCGCCGGAGGGTGGGGATGTACTCCTCCGGTGGCCGGTCGTACCAAACGGGGTCGACGCGAATCGGGTCGCCCCATTCGATCTCGGGCCGCGAGTCCGGCCCGTATCGCGTGGGTTCGCCACGGGCCGCCCGATCCAGGCCCGCGAGAACCTTGTCCGGGCTGATCGGTAGCTCATCCATCCGCACGCCGATGGCGTCGTAAACGGCGTTGGCGACCGCTGGGGGCATCGGCAGCAGTGGACCTTGCCCTGCCTCCTTGGCTCCAAAGGGACCTTCGCCGTCGAGGCTCTCCACGATGAAGGTCTCCACCGGCGGCATCTCGAGGAACGTCGGGCTCTTGTACTCGAGCATCGACGGGGCCTTGTGCATGCCGCTCCGCATGGTCTGTTCCTCCATCAGGATCTCGCCCAACGCCATGTACACCGAGCCCTCGACCTGACCCTCGACCAGGACCGGGTTGATGGCGCGGCCACAGTCGTGCGCGATCCAGACCCGCTCGGGAGTCACGATTCCGGTCTCGGGGTCGACATCGACCAGCACCGCCGCGGCGGTGTAAGAATATGCAGGGGACGGCCCGACCCCCGAGCCCTTGTAGGGCCCGGCAAGTTTCGGTGGCGTGTACGAGCCGGTGCTCGAGAGTTGTCCGAACTTCGCCTCGGCCAGCGGCACGACCTCGGCGAAATGCAGCGAGCGGCCGCTGCCGGGGTGAAACACTTGACCGTCTGCGAGCTTCAGCTCGGTGGCGTCAACCTCGAGCCGCTCGGCGGCCGCTTCCACGAGCATGGCGCGAATCCGCTCGGCGGCTTGCCTGGCCGCATTCCCCATCATGAACGTGACCCGGCTGGCATAGGAACCCAGATCGATCGGCGTGGTATCGGTGTCGGCAACCACCAGTTGGACCTCGTCCGGTTCAATACCCAACACCTCGGCCACGGTCATCGCGAGCACGGTATCGGAGCCCTGCCCGATGTCGATTTCCATGCACTTGGCGCAGACTCCCCCACCCCGGTCGATCTTCAGCTCGACCGATGTGTGCGGCATCTTGTTCCAGTAGATCGGCAAGCCAGCTCCGGACAGATAGGCCCCGGCCGCCACGCCGATGCCCTTGCCAAACGGTAAACGGCCGTGGCGGGCGCTATAGTTCGAGGCCTTCGAGACTCGTTGCAGGCACTCGTCAAGCCCACAGGAGGTGATCCGCATGTAGTTTACGGTCATCGAGTACTCGTCAACCAGGATCGAGCGCCGGTACTCGATGGCATCGAGACCGAGCCTGTCGGCGATTCGGTCGAGATGGATCTCGAGCGCGAACCGCGGCTGCGGGGTGCCATGCCCACGTTTGGGGCCGCAGGGTGGTTTGTTGGTGAACACCCGGACTCCGCGGAATCGGTAGTTGGGCACCTTGTAGGTAACCGTCTGCAACGCCCCGGTGTAGTAGGTACTGGCCACCCCGTAGCTGCCGTAGGCGCCGCCGTCGACGAATGACTCGAAATCCAGGGCGGTGATCGTTCCGTCGTTCTTGACTCCGGTCTTGATCCACATCAAGACCGGATGCCGGCCGCGGTGGGTGTAGAAGACCTCCTCGCGGGTGAGCGTGATCTTGACCGGTCGGCCGGTGATCATCGACAGCTTGGCGGCACAGAACTCGTGCGAGAAGGGGTCTGACTTGCCGCCAAAGCCGCCGCCGTTTGGAGTGGCGATGATACGGATACGGCTGGCCGGCATTCCCAGCACCTTGGCCATGGCCTTGTGCACATAGTGGGGAGTCTGCGTGCAGGACCACAGCGTCAGCTTGCCGTCGGCCGCATAGTGGGCGACGGCACAATGCTGCTCCATGGCCAGGTGGTTGTTGCCAGAGTAGAAGTAGAGCCCCTCGAGTACCTGGTCCGCTTCCCGGAATCCGGCCTCGATGTCGCCAAACTCCAGGTTCACCTGCTTGTGGACGTTGTCGCGCGGACCGTAATCATGGATGCGATCGCCCGGCTCAACCGCTCGCAATGCCTCCTCGATCCCCATGACGCATGGCAGTTCTTCGTACTCCACCTCGATCCGGCGCAGTGCCTCCTCGCAGGCCGATTCGTCGGTTGCGGCGACGGCCACGATCGGATCACCGACGAAGCGCACGCGGTCGGGCTCGAGTGGATACTCGTCCTCGCTGACCGGGAGAATGCCGTACTTCACCGGCAGGTCGGCGCCGGTGATGATCGCGCGGACGCCCGGCACTGTGAGCGCGGCACGAGTATCGATGTGCACGATCCTGGCGTGGGCACGTTGCGAACCGAGCAGCCGTCCGTAGAGCATCTGCGGTAGGTGCAGATCGTCGGCGTAGACCGTTTGGCCCGTCGCCTTGGTCAGACCGTCGACCCTCGGATACGGGCGGCCGATGATACCGAGCTCGCTCTTTGCCATCGGCGACTACCTCGTTCCGTAGCCCGTGGTCTCGCTGCCGCGCTTGCCTTCGATCGGCACCAACTCGGGTCCCTGGTAGACCGGTCGCGACTTCGGATGACGATGTTCGGGATCGGGGTCCCCTGCGAGGCGCTTGTTTCGGATCCGCCCTGAGGCCAGCTCGATGGCCTCGATGATCTTCAGGTAGCCGGTACAGCGGCATAAATTGCCCGACAGGTAGGTGCGTATAACATCGCGTGTCGGCGCCAAATCGGCATCCAGGAGCGCCTTTGCGGAGACCAGGATTCCGGGGCTGCAGTAGCCGCATTGCGAAGCTCCGAGCTCGCCGAATGCCACCTGGAGCTCGTGCGGGTGGCTTCCCTGCGAGAGCCCTTCGATGGTCTGGATTTCGCTCTCCTGCAGATCGACCGGCAGGGCCAGGCACGAGAGGATCGGCTCTCCGTCGACGAGCACCGTGCAAGTTCCGCACTCACCAAGCTCGCAACCATGTTTGGTCCCGGTGAGGCGCAGATCCTCCCGTAATACTTCCAGCAGGGTGCGTTGCACCGGGACGACCAGGTCGAACGTCTCGCTGTTGACTCGCAGCTTGATGCGTTCCTTCACGTGCGTGCCTCCGGTGCCGCTGATGGCTGCATCCTAGCAGGCCGCGCCTATTACCTCCTGCGCTTTTCCCGGAAGGCCGCGAGACCCTTCGCGAGCTCGTCACCCTCGAACAGATCCTCCTGCGCTTCGGTCTCCGCGGCGAGGCTGGCTTCGAGCGACCCCGTCGCCCCCTTGCGCAGCAGGGCTCGGACCTGCCGCACGCGATCGTGGCCAGGCCCGAGACGCTCGGCGATTCGCTGTACTCGATCGAGCAGCGAAGCGCCCTCGACCACCTCCATGACGAGGCCGAGCCGATGCGCCTCGACGGCCTCCAGAACCCTTCCCCCAAGCACCAACTCTGCCGCTCGTGCGTAGCCGAGCATCTGCGGCAGCCAAAACGTTGCCCCCCAGTCCGGCGCCAGGCCGATACCCCCCCAACTGGCAGCGCGTAGAGGTCCTTATGAGCTGCGGCCTCGCTAATTCTCGCCCGTAGCTGCTCGCGCATGTCGCCCGCCAGCGAGTTGAGCTTGGCGGGGCGATCCAGGGTGATCCAGCCGATTCCACCGCGCGACTCCAGGGCTACCGTTCCCGTACTCATTTCACGTGCCTCTGAATCAGCAGCGAGATTCCCATGCCGCCGGACACACATAGCGTCGCCAGCCCGGTCGAGGCCTCGCGGCGCTGCAGCTCGTGAATCAGGCTGACAACGATGCGCGTTCCGGTACAGCCAATCGGGTGCCCGAGCGCGATCGCGCCGCCGTTGACGTTGAGACGCTCGTGATCGAACCCGAGGTCGCGATCAACCGCCAGAACCTGCGCCGCGAACGCCTCGTTGAGCTCGATCAGGTCGAGCTCGCCAATTGCCATTCCGGTGCCTGAGAGGAGCTCGCGGACGGCTGGAACCGGCCCGATGCCCATGATCGCCGGCTCCACTCCGGCCTCCGTGGCTGCCATGATGCGGGCTTGAGGCACCACGCCGTGCTCGCGGGCGGCACGTTCGGACAGCACCACGAGCGCCGCGGCCCCGTCTGTAATGCCGCTGCTGTTGCCGGCGTGTACGGTCCCGTTCTTCTTGAATACCGGCTCGAGGCGGCCGAGGGCTTCTTCGGTGAGGTTGTCACGCGGGTGCTCGTCCTGCGTCACGCGTGTCGCGCCCTTGCGTCCGGGTACCTCGACCGCAACGATCTCTGCATCGAACAGACCCTGCTCGCGGGCACGCTGGGCACGATGCTGGCTTCGAACCGCGTATTGATCTTGTTCCTTGCGCCCGATGCTGTATTGCTCCGCCAGCCGCTCGGCGGTCTCCCCCA
>JACZXM010000254.1 GCA_022571615.1 Acidobacteriota bacterium
CCCGGATCATCTGGAGCCTCCGCAGGAACGACGACCGTCCCCAGAAGGCCGATGATCCCGAGGTCAGGAGCTGATCGACATGCTCGGTACCAAGCCCACGGCTCTCGCGGCCGCAGTCATTCTCGCCCTCTTCCTGGGAAGCACCGCAACGGCGGAGCCACAGGACGACTTATTGCGTCAGTCTGCGCCCACGACCCATGAGTTTCAGATCACCCTGATCAGGGCCCGCCCGGGTCAGCTGAGCTTGCCCGACCTGCCGAGCGACGCGCTCGAGGTCCTTGACGACATCGCCCATGTACTCCCCTATCAGGACTTCGAGCTGATCGATGTTGGTTGGATGCGGACGCATCGCCAGGCCAGCGTACGGATGGGCGAAGCGGCCTCGTTCGAGGCGTATCTCGAGTTTCAGGACACGGCTGAAGCCCAGTACCTCCTGGTCTACGAATTCGGGCTCACTCAGCGAGAGTTCGAGCGCGACGGGGAGGGCCGTGTCCACTACGGTGGCACCGAGACGCTGCTCAGCAGCTCCTTCGGCATTACCGTCGGCGAGACGGTGGTCGTAGGCACCTCCCGGCTCAATGGGCCCGACAAGGAGGCACTGATCGTGCTGCTCAAGGCGGTGAGGTGACCTAGCAGGCCGTGGCAGACCGCGACGCGGGCGCGGCTGGTGGTGGGTCAGTTTGAAACTGATCCCCTGCCCGCCGCCTGGTGAATCCGCCGAGCAGCGGGCGGAAATGCTACCTTTGTTGCTCGCACCCGTTGGCGCCACCCCACCCCGCCTGAACCGAGCCCTTGTCGACACCAGGATCGCTTTGCATGCAGGCCGTCCTCTACTTGTCGCTCGTCGCCGGGTTGCTCCGGGTGTCCGAGCCGGCCATGGCCGCCCTCATGCCACAGGAGTCCGGGAGCGGTGAGATCCGGGTGGCGCTGGTAAACCGCGACGGGAGTCCGGTTGCCGACGCGCTCGTGCAGTTGCTCGGCCCCCGACGAACGGCGCTCCGCGAGGCGCGCAGTGACGATGCGGGTCGGGTGAGCCTTCAGGCGGTGCCGTACGGCCACTACGAGTTGCGGGTCAGCGGCCCTATCTACAGCGATGCGTTCCGTTTGCTGGAGCTCGACGAGAGCGTCATGCAAGTCGAGATCACCCTGCGCCCAACGGGCATCGAGGCACGGGTCACGGTGACGGCGTCACGCGGAGCGCTGCAAACCGAGCGCGAGGTACCGGCAACGATCCGGTCGCTCCAGATTCTCGAGCTCCAGACCCGCGCCGTGGATCTACTGCCGCGTATGCTCGACGAGGAACCGGGAATCCTCACCCAGCAGACCACGCCGGGCCAGGGTTCACCCATCCTGCGCGGCCAAAGCGCGCAGTCGGTCCTGTACCTCGTGGATGGCATTCGCTACAACAACGCAACCTACCGCGCCGGCAACACACAGTACCTGGCCTGGATTCCGGACGTCGCAGCGGAGTCGGTCGAGACCCTTCTCGGACCCGCCGCTGTGGGATACGGCTCCGACGCACTCGGCGGGGCGATCAACGTGCTGAGCGCTGCGGTGCCAGAGTACGAGGACCAGGGGACGCGCTGGCATGGGCGATTCCGGCTCTTCGGGGAATCTGCCTCGCTCGGCGCCGGGCTCAACGCCACCGTGGGTCTGGGCTCCCGCCGCGTTGCCGGCTACGTGGCCTCGAGCGGCGCGAGGCATCAGGACGTGCGTGGCGGCGGAGCCCGCGACTCGCACCATGCTGCGGTGCGCTTTCTGGGCCTGAGCGACGCCGCGATCCGCCAGCAGTTCGGCAGCCGCTACGTAGACACGGCCTACTCACAGGCAGCTCTGGCAGCCAAGGCAACACTGCGAACCAGCGACACCAGCAGCCTGAGTGCCTACTACATCGGCTCCAGCCAGTACGACATCCGCCGTTACGACCGTTTGCTCGGAGGCGACGGACGAGTCCTCGCCGAGTTCGCTCCCCAACGACTCGACTTCGGTTACCTGCGATACGAGAAGTCCTTCTCCGACACCTTCCTGTCGAGCACGCTGTCGGTGAACCGCCAAGCCGACGGGCGGACAGATCAGCGGCGCCCCGCGAGTCCGATCGTGGAGGAGACAACCGTGGTGACCGCGTTCGGGTTTGAAACCAGCCTCTCGAGGGACCTGCGCCCACACCTGCTGACCGCAGGACTCGAGATCTACGACGAGCACGTAAACTCGGAGCGCTTTGAGGCCCGCGGCGCCAGCACCGAGCAAGCGCGGCCCCGTTTCCCCAACGGGGCCCGATACACCTCGTTCGGTTTCTTTCTCCTGGATGACTTCCAGGCGCTGGCGCAACGGCTCAATGTCTCGGTCGGAGCGCGCTACTCGGCGTTCCGCTATGCCGTCCGGGCGGCCGACAATCTCATCGGCGGAATGCCCGTCGTTCCGGATGCCACCTCCACCTTCGATGACCTCACCTTCAACCTCGGCGCCAGTTTTGCGCTCAACCCCACGGTCACCGTCTGGGGTCGGGCTGCCCGCGGGTTTCGGGCCCCCTCGGTGTTCGATCTCGGCTCGCTCGGCCTGACGGGGGGCGGATTCGAAGTCTCGCCCGAGGAGGCCGTTGGTTTCCTGGCCCTGATTGGCAACTCCTCCGGGCGCAACGCCACCAGCACCGGAACCCGCTGGGAAGCACTCGATCCCGAGACGCTCTTCAGCTACGAGGCGGGCATTCGTTGGTTCTCCTCCGGGTTCCGATTCGAGATCACCGGTTTTGACAGCGAGTTTCGACAGGCGATCTCCCGCCGCGTCCTTCTCATCGAGCGGCCGGTGGTCGGAGAACACATCGGCGGCCAAGAGATCCTGGCGCAGGATGACCAGGGCCGGATCTTCGTGGAAGCGGACGCGGATCCGGTGGTGTCGCGAGCCAACATCGGGGCGTTGCGGGTACGCGGTCTCGAGCTCCTGGGCCAGAAGGCCTGGGGCGACACCTGGTTGGCAACGCTCAAGGGCTCGCTGCAGCGCGGATGGGAGCTCGACACCGGGTTCTTCGCACGCAAGATCGCGCCGGACAACCTCACGGCGATCGTGCGCTGGCGCTCAGCGCGTGGATCGTTCTGGCTCGAGGCGGTCGTTCGTACCGCCACCACACAGACGCGGTTCAACCCCGGGGACATCGAGGACACCCGGATCGGTGCGTTCCGGGACGCCGATGACATCACCGACTTCTTTGTCAATCAGGGTCCGCGGTTGGGGCTGGTTCAGGACGGTGTTCTGATCGCCACCGGTGAGACGCTCGATCAGGTGATCGCCCGTGTCTTGGGTCCCGGGGGCAACGGCGCGGCACTCTTTACCAACACCCCGGGTTGGCTCACGCTCGGGCTCCGCGGCGCCTGGGTGCCGGCTCCGGGCCAGTTGCTGTCTTTCGGCCTCAGCAACCTCACCGACACCAACTACCGGCTGCACGGATCGGGATTCGACGGCTTGGGAATCAGCGCCAACGTGTCCTATTCGGTCGATTTCTGACGGCGCGCCGAAACCCTGGCCAGGCTGCGTTCGTACTGGTGATCAGAACCTCGCCGAAACCCACACCTGGAGGATCGCCCCATGCCCACGTCCTTGCTCTCACTGGTATTGGCTGCAGGTATCGCCTTCACTGCCCCGGGCGAGCAGGTCCGCTCATGGAGCGAAACCTATGACACCGATGGTGTTGTGCTGGTGAAGCTCGATGTGCCCGTGGGAGAGGTCGAGATCCAGGCCTCCAGTGGGGACCGTGTCGAGATCGAGTTGACTCTCGAGTGCGGCTCCGGCTGGGGGACGTCTCGATGTTCGGAGCGTGCGAAGCGCATCGAACTGGTTTCCAACCGCCGAGGCGATCGTCTAGTGATCGAGATCGAGGGATACAGCAAGTGGCGCAATCGGGGCATGCACGTCAACTTGACAATGCGTCTGCCGGCGGCTCTGGAGCTGGAGATCGACATGGGAATCGGCGAGCTGACCCTTCGAGATCTGTCGAGTGACGTAACGGTGGACCTGGGCATCGGAGAGGTCTCTCTGGTGACGGCCATCGACCACATAGGCTCGGTCAGCCTCGACACCGGCATCGGCGAGGCATCTCTGCGCACACCGGAGGGTAGGAACCAGGCCGTCGGTCTGCTGGGCAACGAGGTGACCTGGGACCAGGGACGCGGCACAGCGCGGATCAAGATCGATCTGGGTATCGGCGAGATCAGCGTGCGGCTGAGCTGACACCGGAGGGAACGCAGCAGGGGCTGAGGTCTCTCTCCTGGGTTGTGGGTGGGAGACGATGGGTAGGCTGTGGCTGGCGGGCTGCGGTAGGATTCGCGTAGCAGCCACGCGTCCTGCTGGTGATCTTCCCGTTGCTACTGTAACGAACTCTGGTTTGCGCCAATGAACCCCATCGCGTCACGGATCGATCCGGAGTCTGAGGAGGCGAAGGCCAATGCCGAGTACCATCGCGGCCTGGCCACCGAGCTCTCGGAACGGCTGACGGCGGCGCGCCAGGGGGGCGGCGACAAGTACCGGAAACGACACCGCGAGCGGGGTAAGCTCTTCGTTCGCGATCGCATCGACCTGTTGTTGGACGAGGGCAGCCCGTTTCTGGAGCTCTCGGCGCTGGCCGCCGACGGGCTGTACGACGATCGCGCCCCGGGGGCCGGGCTGGTGACAGGTATCGGCAGGGTCTCCGGGTTGGAGGTCATGATCGTGGCCAACGACGCCACGGTGAAGGGCGGCAGCTACCTGCCAATCACGGTCAAAAAACACTTGCGCGCCCAGCAGATCGCGCTCGAGAACCTGTTGCCGTGCATCTACTTGGTGGACTCCGGCGGCGCCTACCTGCCACTCCAGGACGAAGTGTTCCCCGACCGCACCCATTTCGGGCGCATTTTCTACAATCAGGCACGAATGAGCGCTGCCCGCATTCCTCAGGTAGCGCTGGTCCTGGGGAGCTGCACGGCAGGCGGCGCCTACGTCCCTGCAATGAGCGACGAGGTGGTGATCGTCCGCAACCAGGGAACGATTTTTCTCGCCGGGCCACCGTTGGTGAAAGCGGCCACGGGCGAGGAGATCAGCGCCGAGGAGCTCGGTGGCGCAGACGTGCACGCCCGCAAGAGCGGTGTCGCGGATCATCTCGCGGATGACGACGAACATGCCTTGCGTATCGCGCGCGATATCACCGAGAACCTCAACCGGCCCAAGCACATCGGCGCCGACATGCGACAGCCCGAAGATCCGCTCTATCCGACACAGGAGATCTACTCGGTGCTGCCACGCGACCTGCGCCGATCCTATGATGCGCGCGAGATCATTGCCCGGATCG
>JACZXM010000255.1 GCA_022571615.1 Acidobacteriota bacterium
GCTTACCCTGGTTGGTGTCGCCGCGGGGCGCGCCCGACGCTGTATCTGGTCGTTTCTCGAGATCCTGAAATGAGTTTGGCTATCTAATTATAGTCTTGATTAGCTTACTCTAATCACAATAGGCTATAGAAGACGTCGAATGCCTTCTTTCACTCTACCCGTCTCTCTACGTCGCGATGCCCGAAGACCAATCTCTCGCGGTGCCCCCCGAGGCAACCGCGGAAATAGGCCCCGATAGCCCCATCTGGAGATCGGTGCGCACCGATCCGGTGTTTCTGGCCGCGGTCGCGATCCTCGGGACCTTCGTCGCACTGTACTACCTGCCGCTGGTCTCAGCCAAGACGCTCGAGATGTTCATCACCACCTGGGCCGACCCGCTGCTGATTGTGCTCGCGGCGGTGGCGTTCCAGTACGGCAAGCGACAGCTCCATCCGGAGGAACGCAGCTTCTGGAACCTGATGACGGCGTCGTTCATCTGCACCTCCGGAGGCAGCTGGCTCGGCCTGTTGGTACCGGCCGACGAATGGAGGGTGATCGGCGGCGTCGCCGAGGAGATCGCGTTCCTGCTCCAGTTCGTGCTCATGTTCCTGGCGATCTCGCTCAATCCTCACACGCCGAGCTCGGTCAGGAGCCTCGACACCCTGCGGTTTCGCGTCGAGTCTGCCGGCACCGTCATTTTCGCCGCGCTGATCGCCTTCTACTTCATTTTCGTCCCGTTCTTCTTCGGCAACGGCCACGGCGACACGTTGCCGCCCAGGGTAATGTTCGTGGCCGTCAACCCGATGCTGATCTTCTCGTTCTTCTACATCGCGTCCTTCTCTGCCTCGCGCCGGTGGACAGCGGTGTATCGACTGTTCGGACTCGGTTGGCTTCTGTGGCTCACCATCGACACGGTGGAGTTTCTCACCCACTTGGAGCTCATCCCGCAGGCGATTCCCTACGGTACGCTCTACGACTTCCTCTGGTACGTTCCTTTCGTGCTAGCTGTGACCGCGGCCCGTATCGGACGTCGGGACCTGCAAGAGGCGGTCGAGCCAGCACCGAGCCTACCGGCGCGCAACCCGCGGCAGATTCGCTACCTGTTCGGCCCACTGGTCGTGTACACGATGTCCCTGCCGCTGATCCATTTCGCCCTTTCGGCCGCCGGCATGCTCGACGGCGCGACGCGGGGTCCCCGAGAGGTCAGCGTCTTTTTCGGCTTGTTGCTGCTGGGCTCGCTGACGCTGGTGAACGAGAAGCTCAGCGAGCGGCAGCGTCGTCGGACCCAGCAGGAGAACGAGCGGCTCGCCGCGTTCCCGATCAAGAATCCGAACCCGTTCATGATCTTCCTGGCCGATGGCACGCTCAAGTACATCAACCCGGCCGCTACCCGGACTATGAAGGATCTCGGCATCGAATCGATGGAGGATTTCCTGTCCTCTCGGCACTCCGATCTGCTGACCGAGTGCATGATCACGCGCAGCGGATATCGAGACATTGAGGTCGGGGTCAAGGGCAAGGTGTTCTCCTTCGGCTACTATCCGAACCCGAGCGGCATGGACGTTTTCGTTTACGTCGTGGACATCACCGAGCGCAAGCGTGCCGAGGGCAAGCTCAAATTCGACGCGTTGCACGACACCTTGACCGGTCTGCCGAATCGCACCTTGGCGATGGAGATTCTGTCGCGTTCGATCGAGCGGGCCCGACGCAACGACAGCTACGTTTTCGCCTTGCTGTTCCTGGACCTGAATCGCTTCAAGCTGGTCAACGACAGCTTCGGTCACCTAGCCGGTGATCGGTTCTTGGTGGAAATCAGCCAGCGCATCGCGCGCAGTCTGCGCAACAACGACATCGTTGCCCGATTCGGCGGCGACGAGTTCGTGATCATCCTGGACGACGTCCACACCGCCAGCCGGGCCACGCGTACCGCCGCTCGGATCCAGCGCGAACTGCATCGGCCGCTCAAGATCGCCGGCCAGGAGATCGTCACCTCGGCCTGCATCGGCATCGCCATGAGCGACGCCTCCCGCACCCAGCCCGAAGACTACCTGCGCGACGCCGACATCGCGATGTACCGCGCAAAGTCACGCAACGAGGAGGGCCTTGAGGTCTTCGACGAGCAGATGCACGAGGAGGTGGTGCAACAGCTTCGGCTCGAGAACGGCCTACGTCAAGCGATCGAAGAACAGGAGTTCATCCTCCACTACCAGCCATACGTATCGCTGGCCGACGGCAAGATCCTGGGCTTCGAAGCGTTGGTGCGCTGGAAGAGTCCTGAGCACGGCATGGTGCCGCCGGGGAGTTTCATACCCCTGGCCGAAGATGTCGGCCTGATCGTTCCGATCGGCTGGTGGGTGATGCAGCAGGCCTGCGACCAGCTGCAACGCTGGCAGGCGCTGATAGGGCCGGACGACGAGTTCACCTTGAGCGTCAACGTCTCCACACGCCAGCTAACACGGCGGGATTTTGTCAAGAAGCTGCTGCGGTTGCTCGAACGCTACGACTTCGATCGCTCGCGCCTGCGTCTCGAGATCACCGAGTCGTTGGTCACCGATCTCGGTCCCCCGGTGATCGAGCTGCTGCTGGACATCAAGCGGCTCGGGGTCCAGCTCGCAGTCGATGATTTCGGCACCGGCTATTCATCGCTCAGCTACCTGCGTCGCTTCCCCGTCGACGTGCTCAAGATCGACCGTTCCTTTATCAACGCACTCGAGCACACTCGCCAGGATGTTGCGATCGTGCGTGCGATCACCACGCTCGCCAACGATCTGGACCTGGTTGTCGTTGCCGAGGGAGTCGAGACTTTTCAGCAGTCCAACCGCCTGCGCGCGTTGGGCTGCAAGGTCGCGCAAGGCTTCCTCTTCTCGCGCCCGGTGGAGGCCCCGGTTGCCGAAGCGATGCTGCGTCGCAAGTTCCTCCTCCCCGCACACGATCAGTTGGCCGCGGGCTAGCAGGCCGTGGTGGCAACTGCGTCTCCTCAGCCCAGCAGGCGGAACCAGGCGGCGAATAGCTTGCGGACCCGTGGCGTAAGCGCCTCGCGCCGATAGGCATCCCCGACCTTGCGAACGATCTCGCCCTGGGTCGGATAGGGGTGGATGGTGGCGGAGATCTGCCCCAGGCTCACTCCGGCCGTGATGGCCAGTGCCAGCCCGCCAATCATGTCGCCCGCGTGTGCGGCCACCAGCGTCGCCCCCAGTATCTTGCCCTTGCGGTGGAGCACTCGGAGGAATCCCTCCGTCTCTCCGTCCAGCACCGCACGATCGACCTCTGATAGCGGCACCGTGATGGTCTCGCAGCTCAGACCCCGCTCACGCGCCTGTTTCTCGTACATCCCCACGTGGGCGATCTCCGGGCTGGTGTACGTGCACCACGGCACCACGAGCTTGCTGGCCTTGGCGCGGCCATAGAACAGAGCGTTCTGGATGACGATGCGCGCCTGTGCGTCGGCGGTGTGGGTGAACTTGAATCGAGAGGCCACGTCGCCGCAGGCGTAGATCCGTCGGTTGCTCGTCCGCAAGCGGTCATCGACCTTGACCCCGAATCGGTCGTACTCCACCCCAGCAGCCTCGAGCCCGAGCTCGTCGACGTTGGGCGCGCGCCCCACCGCCACGAGCAACTGTTCGAACTCGACCCCGTGCTCTTGCCCATCGCGCTCGAAGATCACCACCGCCTTGTCGTCTCGACCTTCGACCCGCACGACTCGCACCTGCAGCTCCAGTGTGACGCCATCGCGAAGCAAGGTTTCCTGCACGATCGCCGCGGCATCGGGGTCCTCCCGGCCCAGCACTTGGGTCCCCATTTCCAGTATCGTCACCCGGCTGCCGAACCGAGCGAACGACTGTGCCATCTCGCAGCCGATCGGTCCCGCGCCGATCACCCCGAACCGTGGCGGCAGATCGGTGAGTGAGAAGATGTTCTCGTTGGTGAGGTAGTCCACACTCTCGAGCCCGGGAATCGGTGGGGCTACCGCGCGGCCGCCGGTGGCGATCACGGCGCGGCGGAACTCCAAGCGACGCCCCCCCACCTCGATCGCGTTCGGACTCACGAAACGCGCCTGGCCGAGGTACACATCCACCCCCAGATCGCTGAAGCGCCGAACGCTATCGTGATGACTGATGCCGGCACGCAATCGGCGCATGCGCTCCATCGCCACGGCGAAGTCTCCATGCCCCTGCACCGCCGGCCCTCCGAACATCGCCTTGGACTCCCTTGCCCCTTTCCAAGCACGCGCGGCGCTGATCACGGCCTTGGAGGGAACGCAGCCCACGTTCAGACAGTCGCCGCCCAGCAGGTTGCGCTCGATGAGCGCGGTACGGGCCCCGAGACCCGCCGCTCCAACCGCCGAGACAAGGCCGGCAGTGCCGCCCCCGACCGCCACCAGGTGGTAGCGGCCCGAAGGCTCGGGGTTGATCCAGTCGAGGGGGTGGACGTTCGCCACGAGCTGTCGGTTGTGCTCGTCGAACGGCTCCATGTGGATCGTGTGATCGGCCACAGCGATCTCCTGTAGCGTGGGATCAGCCAACGTCCGCGATGTCGCGCAGCGCTCGACGCGCGGTGCGGGTCACCAGTGTGGTCACCACGACGGTGGCCAGCAGTCCCAATCCGAAGACGACGTAGTACTCCACCCCACGCTCGGGCGCGACGCCGCCGGCCAGCGCCGCCACGTCGCCCGCCAGCTTCCCGTAGTACGTATACAACAGCGTCCCTGGCAACATGCCCAGGCACGCGATCGTGTAGTCCCGCAGCCGCACCTGGGTCAGCCCGAGCCCGTAGTTCAGCAGGTTGAAGGGAAACACCGGCGAGAGCCGCAGCAAGGTGACGATCTTGAGCCCCTGCCGGGCCACCGCCCGGTCGATGACGGCGAAGCGCTCGTTGCCGGCGAGCTTGGCCTCGATCGAAGCCCGGGCGACATAGCGGGACACCAGAAACGCGGCCACGGCTCCGATCGAGGCACCGACGAACACGTACAGCACGCCGGCCGAGAGACCGAAGATCGCCCCGGCTGAAAGAGTCAATAGCGAGCCCGGAATGAACGCCACGGTGGCAACGACGTAGCCGACAATGAACACGATCGGGCCCCAGATGCCGAGGCTCGCGACCCACTGCGCAAACCGCGGCACGTAGGCACCAGCTTGGCCACCGAGCACGATCAACGCGATCAGGCCGAAAAACCCCAGGGCCAGCCGCAGCCAGGTTCTCGAGCTGCGACGGCCTGCAGAGCCCTGGACGGGAAGTGACATCGAATGCTCCTGCATCGGAATCTCCGGGCGCAACTTACCTGGTGAGAGAGGTTTTCACGAGTCGGTCGGGCCGC
>JACZXM010000256.1 GCA_022571615.1 Acidobacteriota bacterium
TGGAATTATTCTCGCCGGTTGGATGCAAAATGTTCGGACTTCAATAATTGATCCGATTCCAATCGAAATAGATATTACTGGACGAGCTTTGAAGTGGGTCAGCCAGAAGATAAAGGTATTATGTTAAAGGATATTATTGAAAATGACTGTGAGGTAGTGAATTCTGATGGATGGCATAGATGGTGGCATGAAAAAAGCGAGTTCCAGCTAAAAAAGAAATACTCATCTATCTGCAATGATGGCTCAACAAGCAAGGCGATCACAATGACAGCCAGGGCGATATACGTGCCGCCGAGCCCGCCCCCGGTCGCGCCAGTGCGCACGGCGACCTCCGCCAGCGCCGTGACGCCACCTGCGGTGGCGACCTCGACCTGGACGGCTTCGTGGACCTGTACGTCAGTAACTACCTGGTCTACGAACTCGACACCGCGCGGGTCTGCGGCCGACCCGCCGAGGGCATCCGAATGTACTGCCCGCCGCAGATGTTTGATGGCGTGGTCGATATCCTGTACCGCAACGACGGCGGTACCCGACTCCGGCAGATCACCCGCACGGCAGGCGTGGCCAACGCGGCCGAGGGCAAGGGGCTGGCGGTGACGATTGTCGACATCGACGCTGACGGACTGCCCGATATCTACGTGGCAAATGATGCTACGCGCAACTTCGTATACGTGAACCGGGGCCAGTTGCGGTTCGAGGACCAGGGGATGTTCTCCGGCGCCGGGCTCAGCCAAACCGGTCAGCCGCAATCCAGCATGGGAATCGATATCGGAGATCTCGACGGCAACGGCCAGGTAGAGATCGGGGTGACGAATTTCTATCTGGAACCGGTGAACCTGTTCAAGCAGGTTGTGGCCGGGCTGTACATGGACGAGACCTACAGCATGGGAATGGGAGAGGCGACGATCCAGACGCTCGGTTTCGGCCTCGTGTTCGTCGATCTGGACTCCGATACCGATCTCGATGTGGTGGTCGCCAACGGCCATATCCTCGATACCCACGCGGCCTACGCTCAGCCCAACCACGTGTTTCTCAACCGCGCGGCACAAGCGCGGGCCGGGGAATCGGTCGGGGTGCAGATCTTTCGAGAGATCACCGACGCCACGGGGCCGGCCCTGAGCACACCCCAGGTGTCGCGCGGTCTGGCCTATGGCGACATGAACGGCGATGGTCGGCCCGACCTGCTAGTGACCAATTCGGACACCCCGGCTCAGTTGTTGCGAAACGTGACGGTGTCCGCCAACCGGCGGCTGGTGTTGCGGCTCCGCGGTCGTACCGCCAATCGGGACGCACTGGGGGCCGTGGTCACCATCATCAGCACCGGCCCCGAAGGCACACCTGTTCGGCAGCGCTACGAGGTCAAGAGCGCTTCGTCGTATCTTTCACAGAACGCAACCGACCTGTACATCGGGCTCGGGCCATCGGCCGAGGCCGATCTGGAGATTCGCTGGCCCGGCGGCCAGATCGAAATAATCCACGGAGTCGTCCCGGGGCGCCAAGTGCTCGTGCGTCAGGGAGATGGCATCGTGGCATCGCGTCGCCTGGAGACACGATGATGATACGCCCGAGACGACGGGCTGCTGGGGCGGCGATGGCGATGGCGCTGGGTGCCGCCGCGGCGTTATGGCCGGCAGAGAGCGCCCACGCCCGGCAAGAGACGCTCACGCCCGAGCAACAGCAGGCCCGCACCAAGTTCATCGAGGCCTTGCGGCTGACCGAGTCGGACAAGTTCGAACAGGCACGAGCCGTGGCGCTCGAGGGAGCGCGCCTGGACCCGGTGAACGCCGATGGGCTCAACCTGCTGGGTCAGATCCACGAGCAACTCGGCCAACCGGAGCAGGCTGTCGAAGTCTACTCGCGAGCCGTCCGTGCCGACCCCGAATGGGCCCTTCCCTTGCAGAACCTGGGTGTGCTGTACTTGCGCCAGGAACAGTTCGCGGCGGCGCTGGCGCCACTGGAGCGAGCTTCAGAGCTGGCCCCTGACGACCCGCGGTTGTATGCGTATCTGGGGGTCGCGCTGCGCGCTGCCGACCGCCCCGCCGAGGCCGCGAGAGCCTTCGAGAGCGCCTGGGAGCTCGATCCCGATGACGGCAACCTGGCGATCGATGTGGCGCTGTCGCGTGCCGCTGCGGGAGATCCGATCGGCGCCATCGAGGCGGCCAAGGCGGCAACCGAGCTCGCTCCCGACAACCTCATCGCGCACACAGTGTTGGCCCGGCTGCTGGCCTCATCGCGTGACCCAGATCACCTGCTGCGCGCGCCTGCCGCCTACCGCAAGGCAATCGCGCTGGCTCCCGACAACGCCGCCCTGTGGTCGGCGCTGGCCTCGACCTACGACACGATCGCCTTGTACGAGCATGCCGAGAAGGCCCAGCGGCGGGCGATCGACCTGGGGTTGGACACTGCCCAAGCCTGGTACCGCCTCGGACAGATGGTCGGCCGACAGAACCGGCACGCGGACGCGGTGGAGCTCTTTTCCCAGGCCCTCGAGCGCGACCCCGAGATCGGCTGGGCGTACTACTCTCGCGGCGAGGCCAACTACAACCTGAACCGTCCCGACGAAGCGCTGGGCGACCTGCTGCAGGCGGTCGCTCGCCTGCCGGGAACCGCGGAGCCGTTGCTCGCTCTGGTCAATGTCTACATGGTCAAGGGCGACTTCGCATCGGCGGATCGCCACATCGAAACGGCGCGCGCCACGGGCCAGGATCGACCCCGTGTCGACCTCGCAAGCGCACGGCTGAGACTACGCCAGGGCCGCAACGAGGAGGCGCTCGAAGCGCTCGAGCGGGTCAGAGCAGCGGCCCCGGACCTCATCGAAGCCCAGTACCTGATGGGTCAGGTTCTGATCAAGCTCGGCCGCATCGAGGAGGGTCGCGCCCTGCTGGCCGATTACCAGCAAAAGCTCAACGAGCAGAAACATCAGCAGGTCGACGCGCTGCGGATCGACGTGGTGGGACGCGGGCGCACCTATCTGTTGCGTGCCCGCGTGTTTCTGTACGAGGGTCGTCTCGAGCTCGCGCTCGAGCAGCTGCAGGCGGCAAGCGAGTTTGCACCGGACAACCCCGAAGTGTGGGAGTTGCTGATCCAGCTGCACGAGCAGCGTGGCGATGCCGAGGCCCTCGAAACGGCTCGCGAGCGATTAGCCCGCATTTCTCAACGGGGTGCGTAGCGAGGGGGCTACTGGATCCCCTTATCGCGCTTGATTCGCGCCACCATGACGCGGAGCTGGGCGATCCCGAACTCCCTGTGCAGCCGCGGCGGCAGGCTCTCGAACAGCGCCTCGAGCGCATCGACTGCCTCGGCGAACCGGTTCAACCGTACCAGGGCGATTCCCAGGTTGCGGCGGGCGAAGTACTGCTCCGGGTCGAGCGCCACAGCGGTCCCCCAACGTTCGACCGCCTCCTCGAGTGCAGAGCTCTTTTCCGCCACCACACCCAACAGGTTATGCGTGTCGGCCAGGGTCGGGTCGTACTGTATGGCGCGCTCGAGCGCCGCGCGTGCCTCTTCCAGGCGACCCGTCTGCAGCAGGATCACTCCCTGGTTGGCGTGCAGCGGGGCGTAGGTCGGATCGAGCTCGATTCCCCGAGCCAACGTCGCCTCGGCCTCTGCCGCCCGCCCGCTCATGCCGTAGACCGTCGCCAGCAAGGTGAGGTTCTCGACATCGTCGGGCTGCTCGCGCAACGCCGCCTCGAGCGCCTCGGCCGCCTCCTCGAGTCGACCCGTCTCGCGTAGGTAGAAAGCCAGCTTGCCGAGAAGATAGGGGCTATCGTGGCCGGCATCGGCGACCGTCTGCAAACGCGCGATCGCCGCCTCTGTGTCCCCGCCCATGTGCTCGAGCGTCGCCAGTAGGGTATGGGCGTTGATGAAATCGGGCCGCCGCTCGACCACGCCGCCGAGGATGGCCACGGCATCCTCGACCTTGCCGGCCTCGATCGCCAGCACCGCGTCCTGCACCGCGGTATCGAGCTCGATCAGAGTCTTGGGATCATCCTCAGGTCCGAAGCTCGAGGGCGCCAGGGTTGGCCCCGTGCCACCGACATAACCGAGCGACCGAAGACGGCGGCGGGTCTCCGGATCTTCGCTCACCGCAGCGGCGGGCTCGCCCGGAGTTGCCGCCAAGTGGGCCGCCAGCTCCTGCCGCAACGCATCGACCAATGCCGTCTGCTGTCCGGCAAGGTTGTCGCGCTCGTAAGGGTCAGTCTCGATATCGTAGAGCTCTACGATCGGCAGGTCGATGAGCTTCCAGCGATCTCGGTAAAGGCCCCGCAAGGGTGCCCAGTTGCGGGCCAGATTGGTATTGAGCGATTCGAAGTAGCTGGACGGCTCGAGAGGATCCCGCTGTCCGTTCAACAGCGCGGTCAGGGGTTGGCCCTGGATCCCCTCCACCGGCAACCCCAGCGCATCGAGCACCGTCGGCAAGATGTCGATGTGGCGAACGCGCTTCCCGATTACACGCCCACCATCGATATGGCCGGACCACGCGATCAGTAACGGCACGCGCAGCGTCGCCGCGTAGGCGAACACCCCGTGGGTGCGCTCGCCGTGTTGCCCCAGCGCCTCGCCGTGATCGGAGGTCACCACCACCAGAGCCCCGCGTCGCTTCGCGTCCGCCAGCAACGAGGCAAGCGCCGAGTCGACATACGCGATCTCGCCCGCGTAGGGGTTGGCCTCATAGTCCTGATCGAACGGTGCGGGCGGCGCGTAGGGGGCGTGCGGGTCGTAGAGATGGACCCAGGCGAACCAGGGGCCCCGCTGGCGGCGAATCCACCGCCGAGCTACCGCCACCACCTCGGCCGCCCTGCGCTCGGCGATGTGAAACGGGTCGCCCGATCCCGCTCGGTAGTAGTCGTCGTACAGGCCGAAGCCCTGCGCCAGGCCAAAGCGCGAATCGAGGGGAAACGCGCCTACGAATGCCGCCGTCGCGTAGCCCGCGCGCCCCAGCCGCTCGGCCCAGGTATCGAGTTCGGAGGTGGCGCGGAATCCGGTGTTGTCGTGCACGCCATGTCGGCTCGGATCGAGCCCGGTAAGGATCGAAGTGTGCGAGGGCAGTGTCATGACCGCGTGGGCGACGGCGTGCTCGAACCGGACCCCGGCGGCCGCCAGCTCGTCCAGAGCCGGGGTGGCGGCGGGACCGCCATAGCTGCCGAGCCCATCGTAGCGAAGCGTGTCGATGGTGATCAGTAAGACACCGGGGCTCTGCTGGGGGCTGATGGCTGCCGGCGACGACGACGGGAGGGCAACGGCACCCGGGTCCGACAGGCCGGCGGCCGCAAGGGGGGCCGGTTGAG
>JACZXM010000257.1 GCA_022571615.1 Acidobacteriota bacterium
CTCATGGACCGTCTACTGCAGGACGTGCGCTACGGCCTGCGCTCGCTCGTCAGCAACCCGGGGGTCACTCTGGTCGTGACTCTCACGCTCGGCCTGGGGATCGGGGCCAACACGGCAATCTTCGCAGTGATCAACACCGTGCTCCTGCAACCGCTGCCGTTCGACGGTGCCGAACGCGTCTTCCAGGTGTACGAGACCAACCAGCAGCGGGGTATCGACGGGTCGAACGTCTCCTACCCGAATCTGGAGGACCTGATCACCCGCTCGGAGCAGATCGAGGCGGGCGGCGCGCTCAGTTTCACCAACGTCAACCTCGCGGCAGGGGACTACCCGGAGCGCGTGCGCGCCGCGCTGGTCTCGGGCGAGCTGTTCGACGTTCTCGGCATGACCACGCTCGCCGGCCGACCTCTGGGCGTCGCCGATCAGGATCCGGGTGCCGAGTCGCGCGTGGTGGTCAGCGAGGGGTTCTGGCAACAGCGCCTCGGAGCCGACCCAGGCGCCGTGGGCTCGCGCCTGCGGGTCAACGGCCGACCCCGCACGGTGGTCGGTGTTGTCAGTGAGCTGCCCCTGGCCGACGTCGAGGTCTTCCTGCCACTGCGGCTGGATGAGTACGCGCACCGCACCAACCATTTCCTACAGGGTCTGGTTCGCGCCGCCCCTGGAGTGACACCGGAGCAGCTGCGGGCGTCAGCGACCGGCATCTCGGAGGGGCTCCGCAGCGAGTATCCCGAGGCCTATGAAGGATGGGGCTTCCGCCTCGTCGAGCTGCAGATGGCGCTGGTCGATGACGGCTGGGTCATCCTGGTCTTCCTGCTCGGTATCGTCGCCGTGGTCCTGTTGATCGCCTGCGCCAACGTGACCAACGTCTTGCTGGCGCGCGCTGCCGCGCGCTCCCGTGAGATCGCCGTACGCTCGGCGCTCGGCGCCGGACGGGCACGGATCTTTCGGCAGCTCCTCACCGAGAGTCTGATGCTGGCGATGTGCGGGGGGCTCGCCGGGCTGCTGTTCGGCTTCCTCGGCCTCGGCATCCTGCGGTCGAACCTGCCGGAAGACATTCCCCGTACCGACGAGGTCACGCTCGACCCCACCGTGCTGGCCTTCACGCTCGGCATTGCTCTGCTGACGGGCATCCTGTTCGGCCTGGCGCCGGCGCTGAGCGCCTCGCGATCACGGCTGAGCGAGACCCTGAAAGAGGGCGGCGCCCAGATGTCCACGGGCTGGGCCCGAGGCCGGCTGCGCAGCGGCCTGGTGATCGCCGAGGTCTGTGCCTCGGTCGCCCTGCTGATGGTCGCCGGTCTCCTGGTCCGCACCTTGCTCGATGTCACGGCCCGAGATCCGGGGTTTTCGGTCGAGAGAATGCTCGCCCTGCGGCTCGATCCGCCGGCACAGAAATACCCTGAGGCCGTTCTCGACGAGTTCACCCGGCGGCTCCAAGCAGATGTGTCTCGCGTGCCCGGCGTCGAGGCAGCGGCCCTGACGTCGCAGATCCCGCGCGCGTCCAGTCGCACCTACCGGGGCTTCAAGATCGAGGGTGCCCCAAGCCCGCCGGTCGAGCAGATCGACTACGCCAATTGGGTCAGCGTTACTCCCGGCTACTTCGAGACCCTGCGCATGAACCTGCTCGCCGGGCGCTTCTTCGACGCGCGCGACGGCGCTGATGCGGAGCCCACCATCATCCTGAACCGGTCGATGGCGCGGACCCTGTTCGGGCAGCAGCCGGCGATCGGCCGCCGGGTGCACATCTTCACCGACGAGGAGCTCGCTCGGGAGGTTGTGGGAGTGATCGGCGATGTCGTCGACCGGCCGTTCAACGAGAAGATCGATCCGCAGTTCTTCACGCCGCTGCCCCAGGCCTACAGCAACCGGCTGTCGCTGGTCGTGCGAACCGACTCCGAAGCCGCTACGGTGGTGTCAGCGGTTCGCGATCTGTTGCGCCGCATCGATCCGGACCTGCCGGTCTACGGGGTGCAGACCCTGCAGGAGGTCCTTGCCGGCTCGGTTGCCGGGCCGCGGGTCATCACGGCGATGGTCGGCGCGTTTGCCATGCTGGCGCTCGGTCTGTCGGTCCTGGGTCTGTACGGCGTGATCGCCTATGCCGTGACCCGGCGCACGCGCGAGATCGGGATTCGCATCGCGCTCGGCGCAGATGCCGGCCAGGTCCGCCGCATGGTCGTCGGGGAGGGACTGCGACTGGCAGCCATCGCCGCTCCGCTCGGCGTCGGCATTGCGCTCGTCTTCCTGCAGGTGATCAGCAGCCAGTTTCGGCGCATCGAGGTATTCGATCCGCTGACCGTGGCCGCGGTGGTCGGCCTTACGGTCGTGGCGGTGCTGGCAGCCAGCTACGTACCGGCACGGCGCGCCACGCGAGTCGATCCGCTGGTGGCGCTGCGCGCCGAGTAGCACGTGGGCGCGGATCGCGACAGCGGCGCCACGGTCTGGCCCGCTGTGGGACAACTCGCTGTCGCGGACCGGGGCCCCGGGGGCCCGACTTGACCCGACGCCCTGACGGGGTGAGTCTCCTCACAGTGGCTCGCCTCTTCTGCAGTGCGTGTTGATCGATCATGCGCAGCGCAACACAAACTCGCCGACACCTGTCGCGGGGTGTCGCGGGCAGGAACTGATGAGCTCGATCCATGAACGCGTTGCCAAGGGCGATCGGGCGGCCATGCTCGAGAGCATCGATCGCTACGGAGCGCTGGTGTGGTCGATCATCAGCCGGCTGCTCAGCGATCGTGGGGCCGCGGCCGCCGCGCTCGAGGAAACGTTCCTGACCTTGTGGCGCAACGCCCATCGCTTCGATCCTGGGCTATCGTCCGAGGAGGTGTTCGTCGCCGTTGTGGCGCGCCGTCGCGCCCTGGAGCGAATCGCCCATCCGCGGCCGCCGCGCCGCGAGCTCGACCTGATGGCGAACCCGTCGATCAGCGACGAATGCTGCCCGGAAGCGGCCATTGCGGCGGGAATCCTCGAAGCGATGGCTACAGAGCAGCGGCACGCGCTGAGCGCTGCGATCCTTACCGGCCGCGCCCCCGACGAGCTCGCTCCGGCCTTGAGCCAGGCGCCTGAGACAATCCGCGAGCTTGTCACCGAGACACTCGGCGTGGTTCGCGAAGGGCTGCTCTCACCCACCGGGTCATTGGACACGGGAGATACCTGAGCATGGAAGCCAAGGCCCGTCTGCTGGATCTGCTGGTGGAGCGCGCGGTCGCCGGGCTGACGCCATCGGCACTGCTGGAGCTCGAAGGCCTGCTCGATGCCCATCCCGAATGGGCCAACGACAGCTTCGACATGGCGGCGGCCGCGGTGGACCTGGCGCTCTTGGATCCGCCCGCGCCGCTGCCGCGCGGGCTCCGCGGCCACTTGTCCTCGCTGGCCCTGTACTGCTCGCTACCGCACCTGGAGACCGAAACCCCCTCCCCGGCCGACCCGATCCTGTCCGGCCACCGCGCCTCCTTCATGACCGAGGCACCCGACCTGCTGCACCTGCCGTGGTCGCCTGCCGACGATCCCGCGATGGCCGAAGTCGAAGGCGATGTCGTATGGAGTGATCGACTACAGACGGGCTACGCGCTCCTCCGTGGACTGGAGCCCAACGATGCCGACACCACGCAGTATCAGCTCTGGATCCTGGATGCCGACCGCGAGGCTCACTACCCGGTCGACGCCGGTGTCTTCGACGCGGTGGCAAACGAGATCATCGTTGTTGTGCAGCCCAAGCTGCCGATCGGTCGCGCTGGTGGGTTCTTGGTCACACGCGAGCGCCCGGGAGGTGTTGTGGTCTCCGACCAGGACGGTCTTGTTGCGCGCGCGGTACCGCAGCAAGACTGACGGCGAGCGCCGTACGGAGCACCGGCAGTTGTTGTCCCACGTGCCAGACCCGCACACTACCACCACGGCCTGCTATCGGACCCTCGGCACTCTTGCCAGGGCGTGGATCTCCTGCAGCGAGCGCACACCGATGGAGTCCAGTTGCAGGGCCCGAATCGCTCCCACTCCGGCGCGGGCACCAGCGGCCGTGGTGAAGTAGGGGATGCCACGCAACAGGGCGGCGCGGCGGATCACCACCGAATCGCGAACGATCCGAGGATCCTCCTCGACCGTGTTGATCACCAGGTTGACCTTGCCTGATTCGATCAGATCGACGGTGTTGGGAGAGCCCTCCCCGGCCTTGGGAACCACCGTAGCCTCGATGCCGAAGTCCTTCAGGTCGGCGGCGGTGCCGACGGTGGCGTAGACGGCGAAGCCGTTGTCGGCGAGCTCGCGGATCGCATCGCCGAGGCGTGGGCGGTGGCTCGGGCGCACGGTCA
The DNA here is from genome assembly GCA_022571615.1 of Acidobacteriota bacterium. Classification (GTDB taxonomy): domain Bacteria; phylum Acidobacteriota; class UBA890; order UBA890; family WLXD01; genus JACZXM01. The sequence goes on from JACZXM010000257.1 coordinate 4,305, forward strand.
CCAGCACCGCACCGGCCAGCGGCAAGCCCTGGCCGGCCTCAATCTGTGCTTTGGCGTAGGCACGGCCGAAGTCGGAGTCGATCCCCATCACCTCGCCGGTGCTTTTCATCTCGGGACCCAGCAGCACGTCGACGCCCGGGAACTTGAGGAACGGGAAGACCGGCTGCTTGACGGCCACCCGATGGATAGCCGGCCGGTGCGTGAACCCGACCTCCTGGAGACTCTTGCCCGCCATCACCAGCGCGCCGATCTTGGCCAACGGCACGCCGATTACCTTGGCCACGAAGGGCACGGTGCGCGAGGCGCGCGGGTTGACCTCGAGCACATACAGGTTGCCGGCCTGGATGCCGTACTGCACGTTCATTAGGCCGACAATCCCGAGCTCGAGCGCCAGCCGCTCGGTCGATTCCTCGATCTCGCGCACGGTCTCCGGCTGAAGCGAGAACGGGGGCATCGAGCAGGCGCTGTCGCCCGAGTGCACGCCGGCCTCCTCGATGTGCTCCATGACCCCGGCGATCACCACCCGTTCGCCGTCACACACCGCATCGACATCGACCTCGATGCAGTCGGCCAGAAAGTGATCGATGAGCACTGGGTGCTCGGGCGAAGCCTGCACCGCGTGCATCATGTAGTGCTGGAGCGACTCGACGTTGTGGACAATCTGCATCGCCCGCCCGCCGAGCACGTACGAAGGACGCACCAGCACCGGGTAGCCGATGCGCTCGGCCACCGCGGTGGCTTCTTGCTGGCTGCGGGCAATTCCGCTGGGCGGCCGCCTCAGCTGCAGCTTCTCGAGCAGCTCGTCGAAACGCTCGCGGTCCTCGGCACGATCGATCGCATCCGGGCTGGTTCCGAGAATCGGTACCCCGGCACGCTCCAGGGCCAGCGACAGCCTCAGCGGAGTCTGCCCGCCGAGTTGCACGATCACGCCGTCGGGCTGCTCGCGCTCGACGATCTCGAGCACGTCCTCTAA
>JACZXM010000258.1 GCA_022571615.1 Acidobacteriota bacterium
CGGCGGCGGCGGTCGTTCGGGAGAGGAGAAGGCCGGCGCTATTCCGCGGCTTCGCGGAAGGCCTCGTCGTCAGCGGCTTCGCCGCCATCCTCGCTGTCGTCGATCGGCTCGTCGGACTCGTCGTCTTCGGCGACGGCGTTCGATGCGATCCAGCTCAGGAGCGCGGTCTTGTCCGGCGCGAACAACGCGGCCGGATGGACGAAGCGGCCGTCCTTGAAGTGCTCGACCAAGGCAGCCCGCGTGTCCTTCACCTTCTGGCGCGGCAGGACCGGCGTATCCTTGCACGAGCCCTCCAGAGCGCCGCGCGACAGGCACGACAGGAAGTCGTCACTGCCCATGTTCGGCAGGAAGTTGTCGGCGCCGACGACATCGCCGGCGACGCGCGCGACGATGCCGCTGTCAGTACGGTTCTCCCGGCACGACAGCACCTCGGCGAGGATCGACCGTGCCGCGACGCGGAGCGTATCCATGTCGAGGACGAGCTGGCCGTCCTGATCGAACAGGTTCACCGCATGGCGAGCGATCCGGCGATTGCCGTAATAGGCCCCGCTGGCGGCGGACGCGACGGAGACGTTCTGACCGGCAAAGGCGAGGATCAGCAGCGCCATCAGCGCGTCATCCTCGATCGGCGCACGGGCGAGCGCCTCGTGCAGCGCGTCGGTGCGGAAGTCGCCGACCATCTCGACGCCCTTGCGCGTCACGTCGGGACGCGGCTTGGAGATCGCGCCGGTCTCATCTGCCGCATCATTGGCGGCGGACGCGCCCTTGCCCTTCGGCTTCTTTGCCGCGGGCATGCGGTAATGCACCGTCTGCACCCGGCCGTCACGGTCGAGATACATGGCCGTGCAATCGCTCTTCGACGGCTTGCCATAGACCCGCTCCGCCTTCGGCGGCAGCTTGACCTCGCCATAGTTCGTCGCTTCGGCGATGATGCCCTTCTTGGGCAGGTTCGCCGCCATCCACTCCTGCTGGGCGCCGAGGAAGGCCTCGACGTCCGTGGTGTAGCGGCTGTCCTCGTCGGCCGGCGCGAACAAGTCCTCGACCCACTGGATGCCGTAGGCCTGCGCCAGGTCGTCGCCGAAGCTCGCATGACGTGCGTACATGCGGGCCTTGGTCAGCGCCTGCGCGACGCTCCACCACGACACCTGCGGATCGGCCTTGGACGGCTTGTGCTTCTTCCAGACCTCCTTCTGCTCGTCGGGCGAGGCCGACGCGATCGTGCGGAGCTGGCGCTCGTCGGGCATGTCGCCCTTGGCCATATGATCGAGCATCGCTGGCAGCACATTTGCGAGCAGGCGGAGCTTCCTGACCTGTCGCACCGGCAGCGTAAGGGCGACGCCGATCGCCTCTTCCGTCCAGCCGAGCGCGACAAGGCGTTCGATGGCGCGCCACTGATCGACCGGGTTCAGCGGCTCGCGCGCGATGTTCTCGACAAAAGAGCGCATGGCGCCGTTGTCGTTCGCGGCATCGTCGACGAGCACGTCGATTTCCTCGAGGCCCGCGGCGATGGCGAGGCGCACGCGGCGCCGGCCGGCGTTGATGAGGAAGCCGTTGCCGCCATCGGCCTGCTGCGACACGACGGGCGGCTGCACGATGCCGACGGCCTTGATCGACGCCAGCAACAGCGCGTCGGCCTGCGGCGCGGCGCCGGGGACAGGTGCTGGGTCGGGTTTGGTCCGGGTGCTCATTGTCGGGCTCGGGAGAGATTGCGCCGGATTGTGGCGCGCTGGCGAAGATCAGAGACCCAGGATTGTACCCGGCGGTTGACCTCGCGCTCTCGCAGGATCGGAATGATGAAATCCTCGGTGACACTCTCGAAGCTGGGCACCTCGATACCACGGCGGCGCATATCGGGGGCCAGCGTTTGCTCCCAGTAGTCTCGTGCCTGCTGGCGCGAGATATCGACCGTGGCGCGGAACCGGTCATCGATATAGTTGGCGATCAGCAACTGGAGCCGCAGGTCGCTCCGCACGCCGTCCGGCGTGAGCCCGTATCGTTGCAGCTCGCGGTCGAAGGCGTCCGGACTCTCGAACGAGCCGGCGACTTGCTCATAGGCGTCCCGGACCTCCGACTCCGACACGTCCAGCTGCGGGAACCGCCGGACCTCGCGGAATACCAGCGTCCGATCGATGAGACACTCGAGCGCCTGCGACAGTTGCTGCCCCGGGGCCGCTGGTTCCTCCTGCTCGGGCGGTCGCAATGTCTTTGCTCGCGGCTCTCGGCCCGCCCATGGGCCGCAGGCTCCGGCCGCGTTCCACAGCGCCGAGTCGCGCACTAGCGCCGCAGCACGGCGTACCTCGCCTATGCTGATCACCTCAGCGTTGACGATCGCCGCGATACCGTCCACCGGGACCGACTGTGCGGTGGCGGTTGCCGGCAGGGTCGCCAACAGCACTAGCAACCCGTGGTAGATACGGCGTTCGTCCCGGTATCGGAACATCAGAACGTGTGTCCGACGGAGAAGAACAGTTGATATTGATCCTCGCCGTCGCGATGGTCGAGCAGGCGCGCGACGTCTAGCCGGATCGGTCCCACCGGCGTGGCGTAGCGGATACCGAGCCCTCCCATCTTGCGCACCTCGTTCCAGGTCACCGCCGAAGGGGTGGCGAACACGTTGCCAATGTCGGCGAAGACCACGGCTCCCAGCGCTCCACGGATCGGGAAGCGGAGCTCGAGGTTTCCCATCAGCAGGACCTCGCCGCCGAGTGGATTGCCGTCGCTATCCTTGGGTCCGGCCTGATCGAGCGCGAAGCCGCGCAAGGTCGTCGAACCCCCGGCGAAGAAACGTTCGGGGAGCGGCACCCGCTCGGTGCCGGAATACGGAATCTTGATGCCGGCACGAAGACCGATCGCGAGAACCAGAGCTCGTCCGAGACCTCGATACCAGAACAAGCGGGCCGACAGCGTCGCGAAATCGGTGCTGGAACCGAGTGCGCGGGCCGCCAGGTCGAAATCCAGGGTGCTGTAGGTGCCCGACCGCGGCTCGATCGGATCGGGCCGCGTGTCGATGATGAGCGCGTAGCCGATGCTTCCGACCCGTGTCGACTGGTCCTCGCGATCGATCAGATCCGGGTCGATCCGAATATTGAAGGTGTTGATGTCGCGAAAGCTGTAGCGGCCGATGCTCGCCAGGGTGCCGCTGTGTGTCGCCAGCAGCTGGAACGAGCCACCGAACCGCTGCACGTCGAAGGACGGCTCCTTCTCGGTGACGTAGAAGCCGGTGACGGTGGATTCGAGACGCCTCCCCAGGAAATAGGGCTCGCGCAGTAGCAGGCGGACTCGCTGCTCTCGAACCGAGGCGCGAGCGCTCAACGACGCCTGTAGATTGCGGCCCAGGATGTTGTTGTGGCCGATGCCCACCAGGACGCGTAGCCTCTCGTCGGTGTCGAAACCGGCACCGTAGGAGACGAACATCGGGGGGCCCTCGCGCACCCGCACCACGAGGGATCGGTTGGTGCCGAGGTCGTCAGGCACCGTCGTGACCACGTCCACCTGGCTGAAGATGCCCAGTCGGTACAGGCGGCTCTGAGTGTCGAGGATGTCGGTGAACGAATAGGGAGCGCCGGCCACGAACCCGAGCTCGCGGCGGATGACCTCCTCGCGCGTGTTCTCGTTGCCGGCGATGATCACGCGCGCCACGCGAGCTCGTGCCCCGGGCCGGATGCCGTATACCACGACAGGGAGCGCATCGGCGGACAGAATCTCGCTCACCACCACGCCGCGTGGATAGCCGACATTGGCGAGCAGCGCGCGTAGACGGTCGGCGTCGCGCCGGACGGCTCCGGGATCGAAGGGGCCACCCGGCCGTTGTTCCAGTCCACGCGCCCAGGTAGTAAGCGCGATCCCGGGAGTGGGCCGGTCGGTCTCGATCTCGAGCCGGACATCCGCCAGCAAGGTCTGGTCGCCCTCGAGCACGGCCATGCTGGCAACCACGCCGTTCGCCTGTGGGTCGACCCGCACCCGGGTGCCGGTGATCTCTGCTTGGCGGAAGCCGCGTCGCCGGTACGCGGTCACCACCGCCCGCTGGTCCTCCTCCCAGAAGCTGCTGACGAAATTGACCGGGTCCATGAACACGCTTTCGCGGCTGCGGATTGCCGCCAGCAGGTCCTCACGCGAGAGTACCTCGTTGCCGCTGAACTCGATTCGACGAAGCCGGGCCTTGGGGCCGGCGAGCACACGGAATTGCACCTGCACGTTGCGACCCTTCTCGTCGCGCTGGCGGCTGTAGCTCACCAGCGGCCGCCAGTGGCCGCGGTCTTGCAAGTAGCGAACGAGCTGATGCCGTGATTCTTTCAGGGCCCAATCGTCGACGGTACCGAACTCGAAGATGCTGAGGATCGGGTGCAGCTTGTTTTCGGGCTCCGCCAACCCCTGCAGCCGCAGGTCGACGCGAGGACCGGCGTCGATCTCGATTCGCAGCGCCATGGTGTTGTCGCTCAGATCGAGCGTCTGGCCGCTGACCCGGATGGTGGCGAAGAAATAGTGGTGGTCGATCAGCATCGCCTGCAGCCGGTCGAGTCCTGCCTCCAGTGCAGCCGGCCGATAGGCGCCCCCGGGCCTGAGCCCGAGCGCCACGCGAGCCTGCGAGGGTGCGACTCCGATGTCGCCCTCGATCGCCAGCGACCGCAAGCGGGTGCGTCGACGGGGGTGCGCCTCCAGGCTCAGGATGCCGCGTGTCGGTAGCTCGAGGCGTCGGATCGTTGCCTCTACGGTGGCGAGCAGGTAGCCCTCGTCGGCGAGCGCTTCCTGCAGGCGATCGGCCTGGTGGTCGGCGCTCTGCCGGTCCAGCGGCTCGCCCTCTTGCAACGACAGGACACGGCGCAGGCGCGATTTACTCCACAACAGCTCGCCGGTCAGCTCCACATCGTACAGGCGCACCAGCGGCTCGAGACGAAAAACGAGCGCGAGACCCTCGGGAGTGTCGATCGCCTCGACCCTGATGTCGGCAATGTTGCCCATGGCATGCAGGTTCTGCAGGCTGTCGCGGATCGCTTCGATCGAGTAACGAGCGTCGATCGGTTGCACGATCGCCTCGCGGGCGGCAAGCTCGATACTCTCCAGGGCGGAGTCGATCTGTATCGAGACCACGGTGCGTGACGTGGCCTCTAACTGTGCATGCGCCACGCTGGCGATGGATAACGTCCAGGCCAGGCCCACCAGCACACAACGTGCGAAGGTGAGGGCACGGGGCACGGGCGATGCGCCGACTTCAGACATCGATGCTTCTGCCACGGGTTGCTAGCATCTGCGCCCTTGGCGGCGTAGCCAGACCCA
>JACZXM010000259.1 GCA_022571615.1 Acidobacteriota bacterium
TCGGCCGGGCGAATCTGCAAGCGTTCGCAGAGTCTTTTCCCAAGGTGACGCACCTCAGTTTCAGTGACATCGGGGTCCAGGTTCAGGGTGATCTTGCGGTGGGCTGGTGTGCCTTCCAAATGACCATCCTGGGCGACGACGGTGCCGAGGTGAACGACACCGGGAAGCAACTTGTGGCGTTTGAAAAGCAAGGCGACGGGAGCTGGCAGGTGACCAGAGCCATGTTCAATTCCGATCTTCCGCTTGAATGAGGGGTTGGTACCCCATTGCAAGAGCCCTACGTCGTCGTGGAGCGGTTTAGGGAACTGAAACGGCGAGTGCCAGACTGATGCGCGACCCAGTTATCCGCCGGAACGCAGCCCTGAACCAATGGCATACTTTTCGCTACTTAACCGTCGGTTTACTCGCACTCTTGGTGGCGCTGGCCACTCCGCCGAACACTCATGCTCAGAGTTATGACGTCATCATTCGGAACGGGAGGGTGATCGACGGAACTGGCAATCCCTGGTTCTTCGCCGACGTGGCTCTGGATGGAGACCGAATCGCCGCGATCGGAGATCTCGGGGCGGCCACCGCGGAGCGTGAAATCGACGCTACGGGACTGTACGTGACCCCGGGCTTCATCGACGCCCACTCTCACGCGGGGCCTGGGCTGGCCACGGCGGGACTCAGCCACGGAGAGCCGTTGCTGGCGCAGGGGCTCACGACCGTGGTGATCAATCCCGACGGCGGAGGCCCGCGTAGACCTGGCTCGTCAGCGGAGTGAGCTCCTACGGGATGGCTTGGGTGTAAACGCCGCACAGTTGGTGTCCCACGGTTCGATTCGCCGCCTCATCTTGGGAGCCGAAGATCGCGCACCGACCGCCGGGGAGATGGAGGAGATGCGCGGCTTGGTGCGAAAGGGCATGGAGGAGGGAGCATACGGGCTATCGTCGGGGACGTTCTACGTTCCCGGGAGCTACTCGGATCCTGACGAGATCGTTGAATTGGCGAAGGTGGTGGCCGCCTTCGGGGGGGCCTATACGAGTCATATTCGCGACGAAACCGACTACAGCGTCGGGCTCGTGGCGGCGGTGGCCTGGCTTCAGGAGCTGCACGCAGCGAGCGATTTCAGCATAGGCGACGCGTTCGGAGGGGTGGCGATCGTCGAGATCGAGGCGTTCCCGCAGCGCTCCCGGCGCGCTCCGGTGCGGACGCGGTGGACAGGAATCTACACCGAGCTGATCGGCCCAGTGGTCGCCATGCTGAACATGCGCAGCGCTTCACAGACCCTCCGCGACGCCATCGAGGTGGAGAGCCTGTGCACGATCCTCCAACAGGGCGCCGACGGGCATGCCGTGCCCTGTGAGCACTTCATCTTCCAGCCGTCGCCCGACGTCCGACCGCCGCTGTCCTGGCATCTGCGCTCCGAGGACGTGGCGGCGATCGAAAGATCGTGGGAGCAGATCGTGGAGCCCACCTTTGACACCACCGAGTCGAGCCTCGCTCGCTTGCTAGCCTACATGCGCGCTCACTCGGCTCCGCTGCCAGGGCTCGACGAGGTGGGCGACGCCGGAGCAAGTTAGTCGAGGACACAGCCGGGACAAGCCGAGAGCTCCGGCCACGGGGGCGGCCGACCGTCCTTTGCTGAGGTGCCGAAAGATGCCCACAGGGCGCGGTGCCCTGCCCCCGAGGGCACCGGCGGGGGTATGATCGTGAGCATGGACGTTAATCGACTTCTGGCGCAGCGGTGAGGGCATGACGATGTCGAGCTTCCGGGACCACACAACGGGTGAGAGGGTTTTCTGGTGGAGCGAAGAGATCGAGGATGGCGGACTGGACGGCCAGGCCTTCCTGTACAAGCTGATGGGGCCTGACTTTCGTTTCTATAGCTACCGTATTGAGGTTGCCGCTACGCTGGTCCCCGTGATGGAGCGGCCAGCCGATGGTGTCGAACTGGTCATGAGAATCGACGATCGAGTCCAGGAGCTCGTGTCTGCGGGCGAGCACAGGGACCTCGTGACGACCTTGCGCAGCTCTGGATGGGGGGCACCCAGGGCGGCGGATTCCCCGTTGCGCAAACACGAAGCGCGCAATGTGCTGCTGAGGCTCGATAGTCTTCATGAGATACCAGTGGAGGTAGAGGAGCTGGCTCCCGGCGTGGATGTCCACTTGCTGGCAGACTCCAGCACAGTCCCCAAGGCAATTGTGCAGGAGATGTTCGAGGCAGGGCTTCTCGATCCGACCACAAGAGAAGATGGCGGCGGGGCCTGGACGCTGTCTGAGCTGGGACAGACGATACTTGCTCGCCTGCAGCAACCGAGGATGTTCGTCGACGGAGAGCCGGCCGGGTACGTGCGCAAGCGGCAGCTCCCCGCCGCGCTGGAAGGCCAGTTCGAAGTCGATGTCTATGACGCCGACCCGGTCCAGCTACAGAAGAAGGTCGGAGGCCCCCAAACGCATCGAATTCAGATCGGGGAGACCGTCTTCGATGGCCACATAATAAGGCTCGTGGCCAGACCGGGCGCGGGCGGGCCAACATACAGCGTCAGGATCCTGGCCAATCGGCAAATGCCACCGCACGGGCAGGGCGACCAAATTCTGCGCGAAAAACGTTGACGCAGTGACCGGGGCCCAGGTCGTGCCGATGAGCGCGCCTCTCACCAAGCGCCTGCGGCAACACGTACGGTACGGTGCCGAGTGGCTGTTTCCGAATCGGTTCGCGACGGGTCCGCTCAGCGAGAGCACGATGTACGTCGCCCCTGGCGACGAATCAAGGTGGCAGCCGAGTTTTCACAGTCGGGCGTAAGTCTTGATGGTGCAATAAGTATCGAGGGAGAGACTCGTCTAACTGGTGATTCTGTCTAACTGGTGATTCTGGACGATTACGCGCCGCGACCAGATGGCCCTGTCGCGCAGGGCGAAAGAGAGGTAACCGCCAATGCGACTCGCTCAAACCTGGTCTGCTCATGCTATCTCTCGTCTGCTGACCATCGTCGGCATGTTGTTGCTCCACATCGGCCCGGTGTCCGGATCCGGCCTCGTACGGACGGCTCTCCAGGCGCCATCTGCGCAGGCGGGCGAACGAGTCCGTGAGGCGTTGCCGCTGGAGGTCGCGCTGTCGCTACGCAGACACAACGGTCGGTCGCCGATCAACCTGTCGCCAGATGGCGCCTGGATCGCCCACACCATTGCCACCGACGACACGGTTTCGCGCGATAGTGGCAGTCGCAAGTTCGCGGCCAGCGGCTTTCCGTTCGCCGAAGGAGATTCGCGCATGGAGGCGATGGTCACGCGTATCGCTGACCGCGAATCGATCCGCCTTGGCGGCGAAACGAGTTCCAGCTGGGCTGCCGTGTGGTCGCCGGATGGCCGCCGTGTGGCTTTCTACTCCGACGAGGGCGGGGAGGCCGGCCTGTGGATCTGGGACGTGGCGACCGGGGAGGCGGTGCAATTTCCAGGCGTGATCGTTCGTCCGGCCTTCGGTTTCGAGATGCCACGCTGGAGCGCCGACGGCGGGAGCGTACTCGTCAAGATCCTTCCCTTGGGCATGTCGGTCGCCGAGGCCAACGCGCTCGGCGGGTCTCCTACCGCAGCCATCGGCTCTCCCGATCTGGACCCCACCTCGCCGTCCGTTCGAGTGCGTCGAGTGGTTCCTCGGGCCGGGACCGACGAGAGCGCCGAGCAAGCAATAGCCACTACCGAACGCCGCGCGCCCGTGGGAGACATGAGTGCCTTCTTCGCTGACCTGGCGCTCGTCGACCTGGGCAGCGGCGCAGTGCGATGCCTCGTGGAAGGCGAGCCAGTGCGCCACTACGCCTTCGCACCCGACGGCTCGCGCGTCGCGTACACCATACTGAAAGGCTACGAGCCAGCCAGCCAGCAGCCCAACTTCGACCTGGTAGTGCAAGAACTTGCTTCCGGAGCTACGCGGACACTTGGGACCGACTTGCGGCTCGGCTACGGTATCGAATGGAGTTGGTCGCCTGACAGTCGTCAGCTGAGCTGGATCCCTAGTGGCCCTTCGGCGCGACTCGACGTCGCTGCAGGAGCGATCGAACGGCTCATGTTGGCTTCGGTCGACGGCGGCAACGTGACCGCGATCAGCGATGAAGACGTCCCGACGTTCGATCCGGGCGACGGCGAGCACCGCCCCCTTTGGGATGCTCTCGCCGAGAAGCTCTACGTCGTAGGCGATGGCGACCTCTGGCAAGCCGATCGAGAATCGGGTGCGCTGCGCCGTATCGCTGGCATCCCGGGTTGGAGCATCCGCGCCATCGTGAGCGGACCGCACGACGACGTTATCTGGACGACGGGCGACGGCGGTACCGTCTGGGTCTTGGCCCGTTCGGAAACCGGTGCACAATCGGGCATCTACGCGGTCGAGGTTGGCACCGGTCGGGTCCGCGCCGCGCTCAATGAGACGAGGACGTTCTCGGGCATTTTCAACGTCGATGCCAGTACCGCCAGCGGCGAGATCGTGTTCGTCTCGACCGACCAACAACACCCGTACGATATTTGGACGTTCGACACCGACACAGCGCGTGTGCGCCAAGCGTCGAGCATCAACCCGAAACTCGAACGCTACCAGCTCGGCGATGCTCGAGTCATCGAGTGGCATAGCCTCGACGGCGATCCGCTCGCCGGATCCTTGCTGCTGCCACCGGGTTATCAGTCGGGCGAGCGGTTGCCGCTGGTTGTGTGGGTATACGCTGGCATGTCCGGCTCGACGTACGTGAATAGCTTCGGGCTCGCGGGAGCTGGACCCATTTTCAATATGCACATCCTCGCCACGCGAGGCTATGCGGTGTTGTTCCCTGACGCGCCGGTGCAGGTCGGATCACCGGCGGAAGACGTGATGAGGACGGTGCTGCCGGGGGTCAATGCGGCGATCGAGCAGGGCTATGCCGATCCCGCGCGGCTCGCGATCATGGGCCAGAGTTATGGCTCATACAACACCCTGACTATCATCACCCAGACCACGCGCTTCAAGGCGGCCGTCATCACCGCCGCCGTGACGCACCCCGACTTGCTCGCCGCCTACCTGGGCTCTCCGGGCTACTACGAGCAGGGACAAGGGAGTATGGGTGGAAGCATTTGGGAGTTTCCCCAGCGCTACCTTGAGAACTCGCCGCTGCTCCGCTTCGATCAGATCGAGACCCCTTTGTTAATCGGGCAGGGTGCGCTCGATGGCGACCTGGTGCCGTCGGAGCCGATCTTCAGCGCCCTCAAGCGACTCGAGAAGGCCGTCGAGTACAGGATCTACGAGGGCGAGGGGCACGTCATC
>JACZXM010000260.1 GCA_022571615.1 Acidobacteriota bacterium
AAGCGGAAGGCGCTGAGGAGGTCATCGAGGTCGTGGCGCCGGCAGGCGACGGCCTGCTAACGGCAACGCACTCGGAGTTCTCGCGAATGAACGGCGTCAAGACCACCCTGTTGATGGGGCTAATGACCGGCCTGCTTCTGGCAATCGGCTCGTTCTTCGGCAACCAGGGCCTGGTGATGGCACTGGTGTTCGCCGCCCTTCTGAACCTCGGCAGCTACTGGTTCTCGGACAAGATCGTCCTGCGCATGTACCGCGCCCAACCGGCCAGCCCCGAACAATACCCGCGGCTGCATCGGATCGTCGGCGAGCTGTGCATGCGGGCCCGCCTGCCCAAGCCGGCGGTCTACATTCTGCCCACAGCGGGGGCCAACGCCTTCGCCACCGGGCGCAACCCGCAGCATGCTGCGGTCGCCGTGACCGCGGGACTGCTGCAGATGCTCGACGACACCGAGCTCGAGGGCGTAATCGCGCACGAGCTGGGACACGTCAAGAACCGTGACATCCTGATCTCGTCGCTCGCCGCGACCATGGCGGGCGCCGTCACGATGCTGGCCCGGATCGTAGGCTACTCCGCTATGTTCGGTGGCTACGGCAGCCGCGACCGTAACGGCGGTGGAGCGATCGGTGCGTTGGCGATGATGATCGTGGCACCGCTGGCGGCAATGCTGATCCAGATGGCAGTGTCGAGGACGCGAGAGTTCAAAGCCGACGCCGCGGCAACTCGAATCGTCGGACACCCGCACGGCCTGATCAGCGCGCTACAGAAGCTCGACCACGCCCGGCAGCGTGTGCCGACCCCGGCGTCGGCCGCGACCGCCCACCTGTTCATCGTCAAGCCGTTCTCCGGTGGGATGATGAGCCTGTTCTCGACTCATCCGAGCACCGAAGAGCGTATCGCGCGCCTCCGGAGCGGGATGTAGCGAGCTGTAGCCGATTCTGCCTTGTGGCGCGCTCTGAAACGCGCTGCGAAGTTTTTTCGACGGTTCGCGGCGAACACTTGACAGCCTTGCGAATGCTTCCTATAGTCCGCCCCAGTGGTCCAAAGTGGTTCAGAGTAGTAATTTATCCCAAGAACCCGGTAGATCCATTGATTCGGAGCCTGCAAGCGGATGCTCAGAGGCAACCATCCCGCCACCGTGGACAGCAAGTTCCGTCTCAAGATCCCGACCGCTTTTCGCAACACGATTCGAGCCAGCTATGGCAGTGAGCTGTTCCTCACCAGCTTCACGGGCGAGAACGTGCTCGTATACCCGCTGCCGGAGTGGAGCGCCATGGAAGAGCGCTTTGCCAGGATCCCGACCATGAATCCCGCACGCCGGAAGCTGCTCAGCCGGGTCAACTACTACGGGCTGGTCACGAGTATGGACAAGCAGGGCCGGGTCCTCGTACCGCAGCTGCTGCGCGAGAGCGCCAAGATCGAGGGCGAGGTGGTGGTCATGGGTCAGATGACCCACCTGGAGGTCTGGAACCACGACACGTTCCGCACTCGCCTGCAGGCAAGCCCGCTGACCGACCACGACCTGCAAACACTCGCGGATCTGGGGATCTGAGGATGGTGATGGGGCGCAGCATTCCGCTCAGTCTGGCGACCGGCAACCCGCCCGTCGCAGGAGCCCTGCTGATGCAGCGTGAAGCCGAACAGCCCGCCGACCTGCACCGCTCGGTGATGCTCGACGAGATCGTGCAGATCCTCCGTCCGGTGCCGCAAGGCGTCGTCGTCGATGCCACGGTCGGCTTGGGCGGCCACACCGAGGCGCTACTCGAGGCGATGCCCCAGTTGCGTATCGTGGGCATCGACCGCGACGCCGAGAGCCTCGAGCTTGCAGATCTGCGGCTGGCACGCTGGTCGGGAAGGTACGAGCTAACCCATAGTGATTTTCGCCAGCTCCCCGAGCTCGCCATGGCACGCGGTTGGGCGCCGCTCGCGGGCGTGATCGTGGATCTCGGAGTCTCGTCGCTCCAACTCGAGCGCGACGAGCGCGGCTTTTCCTTCCGCCGGGAAGGACCTCTGGACATGCGCATGGACCGGCGCCAGAAGCGTACCGCTGCCGTCCTCGTGAACCGCCTCCCCTACCCCGAGCTACGGAGCATGATTCGCGACTACGGCGAGGACCGGCAGGCGTCGCGGATTGCCCGGGCGATCGTCGAGGCACGCGAGCAGGCTCCGATCATCTCCACGCTCGAGCTTGCCCGGGTGATTCTCGAGGCCGTGCCCCAGCGCGGCCCACAGCGAATCCACCCCGCGACGCGCACGTTCCAAGCACTGAGAATCGCAGTTAACGACGAGCTCACGGGTTTGTACGAGTTCGTCCTCGCGACGGCCCGCCTGCTGATTCCGGGGGGTAGGCTGGCCGTCGTGGCCTTCCACTCGCTCGAGGACCGGTTGATCAAGCGTGCACTGCGCTACCTGGCAAGCGACTGCGAATGCCCGCCCGAGATTCCTCGCTGCGTGTGCGACAAGCGGTCTGAGGCAAAGATCTTGACGCGACGACCGCTGTACCCGTCGGAGGCGGAGATAGCTGCCAACCCACGGGCAAGGAGCGCTCGGCTACGCGCGCTGGAAAAAAACTGAACAGCTGAACAGGAGGACATCGAGGAGAGTCGAGGATCTGTGGCTCCACGGCCAGCTAGTAACCCATGCGTTGTAAAAAATGCCTCCCTTTACAACCCTGGCTAGCTTTCGCCCCAGGCCGGTGGAGCCACAGACCCTCGACTCTCCCCGCGACCTTTCGCAGGCGGAGAGTTCGACCTTGTCGCGAATCGAGAACCGGCCCCTCACGAAACCCAGTGAGCCACATCGTTTCGCCGACTTGGGCCAAGCCATCGCCGCCATGGCCCTTCTCATCATACCCGCATTCCTTTACGCTTCCGAGAGGGCCAACCTCCACGACGCGAACAAGCACATCAGCGCGCTCGAGGCGAGGTTGCTGCGATTGCGCGACGCGCGCGAGCTGCTGCTGGTCGAGCGCGCCACCGAGCTCGATCCACGCCGCTTGCGGGACAAGGCTCGGACCCTAGCGGGCCTGGTCGATCCCGAGAGGGGCCAGATGACGTACCTGCCTCGTCCGGCTGCGCTACCGGTGTCCCCGGCGTTTGTCGCCGATGCCACGGACGGGCGCGATGGTCATCCGTAGCCTCCGTCGCAAGCCCGATCTGCGCCTGCAGCGCAACCGAACCATGCTGCTGCTGGCGGCGGTGGTGCTATGGAGCGGGGCCCTCATCGCGCGCCTGGTCGACTTGCAGGTGTTTCAGCACGACTGGTACGTGCAGGCCGCCCACACCCAGCAAACCGCCGTGATCAAGCTGCCGGCGCAGCGCGGCGACATCTTCGCGCGCGGCGGACAGACGCTCGCCACCAGCGTCGAGCTGGCTTCCGTCTACGCCCACCCGAACCAGGTCGTGGATCCGCGCGCCGCCGCCGAGCTGTTGGCACCGGCTCTACAGCGCTCGGTCGAGTCGCTGTATGGCCAGCTCAGCACCAATAAGCGCTTCGTGTACCTGCGCCGCAAGGCGAGCCCGGAGATCGCGAAGGCCGTGCGGGAAGTCATCCATTCGACGGGACTGGCCGGCATCGCCCTGCATCCGGATGCCAAGCGCTACTACCCCCAGCGCTCGCTGGGCGCTCATGTTACGGGGTTCGTGGGCATCGACAACCTTGGCCAGTCCGGTGTCGAGCTCTTCTACGACGATCTCATCCGCGGCGAGCCCGGCTCGCTCAACACGCTCAGGGACGGCCACAGGAGGGTCATCGGAGTCCGTAGCTGGGCACTCGAGAACCCGACACGAGGTCATGACCTGATACTGACCATCGACTGGACCCTGCAGTTCGCCGCCGAAGTAGCGATCGAACGGGCGGTGCGTGCTCGCGGCGCCAAGGGTGGCAGCATCGTGGCGATGGATCCGAACTCAGGCGAGATCCTAGCGATGGCCTCCTACCCCACCTTCAACCCGAATGTTCGCAACGACGTCGCGTTTCGCGATCATCAGGTCAACCAGGTTATCAACTCGCCCTTTGAACCGGGATCCGCGTTCAAGGTCATCACCGCGGCGGCGGCGCTGCACGAGGGGGTCGTGACCGCAAGCGAGCCGATCGACTGCGAGGGCGGCCACTATGCTGTGGCCAACCACACCTACAACGACTCCAAGCTGGGGTTCGGTGTGATGCCGTTTCGCGACGTGCTCGCCAACTCCAGCAACGTCGGCACGATCAAAGTCTGCCTGCGGATGAGTCCGGAGACCTACTTCTCATGGGTCACCGATTTCGGTTTCGGCGGCCGAACCGGGATCGACCTGCCGGCGGAGCACGGCGGTCTGCTCACCGCCCCATCCCAGTGGTCGAAACTGACGCAGTCGTCGATGGCATTCGGACAGGAGATCGGCACCACTCCACTGCAGCTGGCGACCGCGGTGTCGGCGAGCTACATGAACATTCCGCTTGCCCATACCCAGGGCGGCGAAGTGACCGGCTCGATCGACGAGTCTGTCCGTCACGGCGTGACCAAGCTCGCGCATTTGCACTTCCCGGCGACCCAGAAGGCGGCGCAGAACCTGATTCGCATGGGAGAGGACCCGGCAACGGTCCATGTCACCGGCTGTCCATCCATCGACATCGTCAACGAGACCGACTTAAGTCTGCCGGCCGACGTGTTCGAACGCTACAAGGGGGTCGGCTCGGTGATCGATGCGACGAAGCCCTATCTCGTCGTGCTCCAGCATCCGGTAACAACCGAGTATCCCCACGGTCACGAGCAGATCGACGAAACCATCCGGGCGGTCTCGAAGATCAATATGCAGGCCCTCTGGCTGTGGCCGAACGTCGATGCCGGATCGGACGACGTTGCCAAGGGAATACGGGTCTTCCGCGAGGACGAGCACCCGACGAATATACAATTCCTGCGCAACGTCACCGCCGAGGATTACGCCTGCATCATCAACAATTGCGCCTGTCTGGTCGGAAATTCCAGCTCGGCGCTGCGTGAGGGGTCTTGTATGGGGGTGCCCGCCGTCAACATCGGCACCCGCCAATCGGGCCGCGAGCATGGCGAAAACGTAACCCATGCCGGCTATGATGCGGCGGACATCGAGCAGGCGATCCGCATGCAGATATCCAACGGGCGCTACCCGCGTTCGACTTTGTACGGTGACGGCAGCGCCGGAGAACAGATCGCCAACATCCTGGCGACCGCAGAGGTGCGGATTCAAAAGCGGTTGGCTTATTAGTCGCGAGACAATCGATAAGTGGCCAACTCCCCAT
>JACZXM010000261.1 GCA_022571615.1 Acidobacteriota bacterium
TCATGATGTTGGGCGCTTCCTCTCCAGGCTCGATTTGCCGGTTCTCGACCCACACCTCACGGGTGATCATGATGGTCGATTCAAGCGGCAGCCGCTCGGCAAAAGCGACGGCATCGATGCCCGGCAGGGCCGCCATGCGCTCGAGCGCCTCCTCGTGGAAAACAGCAGCTTGTTGAGCGTCGTAGCCCTGGAACATCAGCGCCAGGTTCATGCCGACGATTGATTCGGTCGCGATCCCGGGATCGATGCGGCTGGCGTTAGCAAGGCTACGGATCAGCAACCCCGCACCGACGAGCAAGACCAGCGAGACCGCTACCTGCACCACCACCAGTGCCCCGCGAAGCCGCTGCGAGCTCCCTGTACCGACACGAGCATCATCGCCCTTGAGGGCAAGCGTCAGGTCCGTGCGCGTAGATCTCAGCGCTGGAACCAGCCCGAAGACGATCCCGGTGAGCAACGCCACCACAGCGGTAAAGGCGAAAACCCGGGGATCGACCTCGATGTCGAGCGCAATGGGCACCCCCACCGGCGGCTGCACCGCGCTCAGGAGGCGCAGCGTGACGTAGGCCAAGAGCACCGCCAGAGCACCGCCGATGGCGGAAATCAAGACGCTCTCGGTCAGCAACAGCCGCACTAGTCGCCCTCGTCCCGCGCCCAGCGCCAACCGAATCCCGATCTCTTGGCTGCGCGTCGAGGCCCTCGCCAGCATCATGTTGGCCACGTTGGCGCAGGCGATCAACAAGATCAGCCCGACGACCGCCATCAGAACGCCGGCCACGGGCATCATCATACGATCCACGCTTGGCGCGATGCGGACATCGTTCGCCGGCAGAGCGGACAGCTCGATTCCCTCGTGGCTTTCCGGGTACTCAGCCGCCAGCGCCCTCCCAATCGCCGCGACTCTGGCGTTGGCCTGCTCGATGGTGGCTCCATCCCGGAGCCGGGCGACGGTATAGAAGTTACGCCCGCCCCTGCGCTCGAGCCGACTGGTCTTGCCTCCAGGCGTCAGCAGGTCGGTGACGCTGATCGGAACATAGAATGCCGACACGATCGGCGCCGTCGCCCCGCTGTAGCTTTGCGGTACGACCCCGATCAGCGTGAACGGCCGTCCGCCGAGCAGGTACTCCTTGCCTATGGCTTCCGGCTCCGAGCCCAGATGCCCGTGCCAGACCGCTTCGGCCACCATGAACACGAAGTTGCCGCCGGGATCATCGTCTTCGTCCGGGGCAAACGACCGCCCGACGAGCGGTCGTATCCCGAGCACATCGAAGTAGTTGGCCGTCACCGACTCCCCGAACAGGAACTCGGCCGAGCCCCGGTTGTTGAACCCCGTCATCTCGTTGCGGTAGGCGGCGATTCCCGAAAACACCTCGGCCTGATCCCGGATGTCGAGATAGTCCGGATACGACATCATCATCCCGATGATGTCGTCGAGCGGCCCGCGATCGACAGTGCTGACCTTACGAAGGCGGACCAGCGATCCCGAATCCGCTACCGGTATCGGCTTGAACAGCACCGCGTCGATCACCGCGAACATGGTCGTGTTGAAGCCAATGCCAAGCGCCAGCGACAGAATCGCGACCGCCGCGAACCCGGGGTTGTGGATCAGGCCTCTGGCAGCGAGCTTCAGGTCATGGATCAGATCACGCATCAATTCGGGTCTCGGGGATTGGCTGGGTCGAAAAGGGAAAGTTCCAAGAGGTGCTCCGCTTGAGGCTGCGGAGCGGATCGCGCGGCCGGAACGAACGATCCTCTCCGGGTCACCGAAGCGCTGCTCGGCGTCGCGGCGCGCCGCGGCCGGCGACATCCCGGCGGCCACACTGTCCGCCGTCCGGAGATCGATATGGGTCTGTATCTCCTCGCGAATCTCGCGTTCGATGCAGCGCCGGCTCGAGGTGCCGGGCCGCAGGACCCTTCGTAGGAGCTCTCTTACCGCGACCATGATGTACCTCAGTGAGGCTGCAGGAGCTTGCCTACGGCGGCGGAGAACTGCCCCCAGTCAGCAACCTTGGCGGCCAGATGATCGAGGCCGGCTTTCTTCATCCGGTAGATCTTGGCCCGACGGTTGGTCTCGGTCACGCCCCAGGCCGACTCGATCAGGCCGCGCTTCTCCATGCGGTAGAGCGCCGGGTACAACGACCCTTCCTCCACCGAAAGCACTTCATCGGTCGTTTGCTGGATCCGCTTGGCGATCGCATACCCGTGCGACGGTGCCTGCTCGAGAACCTGTAGCACCAGCATGTCGAGGGTGCCACGTAGCAGATCGATTCGTCCTCGTCTGGTCATCTCACCACCCCTAGATAGTCAATACATAGAAATCCAGGGTATCGTACCTGATATCTCTTACGCCCGCCACCGACGTCAGGTTTCAAGATACTGTCGATCCCGTCGCCAGGGTGATCCGATCCGGTGCACCGAGTGCCGTGGCGGCCGCCAGCTGAAACCCCTCGCGCAGGCCGCGGGCGGGCGAGCCTACTGCACCTCGAGCGAGAACAGCCGGTTGCGGCTGGCGATGATCAAGCGGCCGTTGGCAGGGACCGGCGTGCTGTAAACCGAGCTGCGCATGTTCAGCTCGTTGAGCTCGTTTTCCTCCGGCCCCTCGGCCAGCACCACGACATCGCCGTCCTCGTCGCCCAGGTACACCTTGCCATCAACGACCAACGGCGAGCCCCAGACCGCGGCGAAGGTATCGTAGACGTACATCACCTCGCCGGTTCGCGCGTCCAGCACATGTAGAAACCCCGAGAAGTCCGGTATGTAGACGAGCCCGTCGTGAATCGCCGCGGTCGATATCGACCGGCGGATCGCGTCGTAGTGCCAGAGGCGGCCGGATTGCGTGATGTCACCCCGTCGGGTGGCATCGATGGCGTAGAAATGCCCGACGCCCTCACCGTGCTCGGGGTCCTGGCCGTTGGCGATGTAGACCTTGTCTTGCCAGATCACCGGCGTGCTGATGACGTTGTTGCGCGTCCGCGGCCACTGGGCTTCACTCGGGTTGGAGTTGAACTCCCAGAGCTTCTCGCCGCTGGCCGCATCGTACCCCCGCACCCAGCCGTCTCCCTGACCCATGACCACCTGCACTACGCCGCCGATCTCTCCCACCGCTGCCGAGGACCACTGACCGTGCAGGATCCGGTCCTGCACCGAGTTGTCCTCCCACACCAGCTCGCCGGTGCTCTTGCGGATGGCGATAATCCCCGGCGTCAGCGGCGACGGGATGTTGGCGTGGGTCTCGTCCTGCCCGTTGGAGGTCGAGACGAACAACAGGTCGCCGCTGGCAACCGGCGAGGAGTTGGACATGTTGTGAGGGAACGACCCGAGCTCCTCCATCATGTCGTACTGCCACACGACGTCGGCATCGATCGGACGCTGCAGCGGCTCATCGGTCGTGGGCCCGTCGTTCTCACCGTCGCGGAAGCCCTCGGTGTCGAGGGCCACGACGACGCCGCGGTTGCTGACATAGTAGAGACGGTCGCCCTCGACCAACGGTGACGAGCACACTCCCTGGTAGGGCCAGTCGTTGACCCGGCCCGAGGCCAGCTTGGCGCTCACATGCTGCCAGAGGAACTCTCCGCTGTCCTCGTCGAAAGCGATCAACACGCCGGCATCGCCGGGTATCTCGGGATCGTAGAGCGCCTCGTTGTTGGTGCCCACGAAGATCTTGCCATCGGCGACCACTGGGTTGCCGTAGCTTTGTGAGCCCAGCGCTGCGACCCAGCGCACGTTTTCACCGCTCTCGACATCCCAGGAATCCGGCAATCCCGTCATCGAGGAAACCATGTTGCGATCGGGTGTTCCGCCCCACATTCGCCAGTCGCTGGTGTCCTCGGCTCGCCCGGGAACCGTGACCAGCGCCAGCAGCAGCACCGCCAGGCCGATTGCGCTCGGGCCGATTCGTCGCACCGCGGGTCGTTTGGCTGTCATCGTGACGTGCGTTGCCGTCATTGGTTCGATTCCACCGTCAGGTTGTCGAAGGTCACAATGGCGTGAGCGTCGGCGTAGAAGCCCGGGCTACCGTGCCGATTGCCGCTTCCTAGGCGATCCGTTCTCTCGATCGTCCATGCCGCCGGTTCGGGATCGCCTCGGGGCCAGACCTTGCCCTGAACCAGCACTGCGCCGTCGAGGTTCTGTGTTCTGAGCTTGATCGTGTACCAGACATCGGGACGGACGCTGAGCGGCATCGTGATCGTACGCTCGGTCTCCGGCTGCCAGCTCTGCAGCTCGATTCGCTGCTTGGTGCCAAAGACGATGAGCGCGTAGCGCTGGGCGATGACTCCCGCGTCGCCGAAACGGCGCCGTTGCACGGTGCTCTTGAAGTCGATCTGCACAGTGTAATCGTGCAGGGTTGTCGGCCCCATGAAGACCTTGGTGCGTTTGAGGAACGGGTTGTCGTTGGTCTTCACGAGAACACCGTTCCCCTCCAGGTCCTGGAGCCGGAACTTACCCGCCGCCGCTATCCACCACGAAGGAACCGATTCCATTGCCTCGAAGTCGTACCGCCAGGGCAATCGCGGTACCACACGAAGCCGAGTGCTCGCCTGGTGCCCATCGATTCTCACCTTCACCGAGCCGGTGCTCGCCTCGGTACCGGCGGCAACGTACCTGCCGCTCTTGCCGATTTGCCCCTCGACCCCCTCGAGCGACCACTCCGCTTCCCGCACGGTGCCAACGCGTTGGCCGTGAGCGTCAAACAGACGGACCTCGAAGTCCACCCCTTCGTCCGGTGCCAGCACCAACTCCTGTGGATACACCATGACGCTCGCCACGGGCTCATCCGAGAGAGCATGCTCGCCGGTGTGGGCGGTTTCCTCCGTAGCCGGCGCATTCCCGTTCCCGGTGCCGATGGCGTAGAGAGCCGAATGCGTTACCAGGTACACACGCCCACGCGCCACGGCGACCGAGGCGATGATCTCGTCCGGATCGCCGTCGTGCATCATTTGCTCGGCGTCGAGGATCTCGACGCCCTCGGCGCCCGGCCTGAGGATGTAAAAGACGCCGTTCTGGGTTCCGACGTAGAGCTTGCCATCGGCCAGCACGGGTGAGGCACGCTGGATCGTACCGAGGCTCTGGGACCACAGTTGTCGCCCCGTCGTCACATCGAGCGCGATGAGATTGGCGCCGTTGTCGATCTGGTAGAAGCGATTGCCGTCGACCAGCGGCGAGGAGTACCCGCTCAACAAGCCGGGCGTGGTCCACAGCACTTGATCGGGTCCCAGCTCCCCACTGCCGGCGACATCGATCG
>JACZXM010000262.1 GCA_022571615.1 Acidobacteriota bacterium
GAGCGGGGAGCGGGCCGCCGCGACATCCTGATCGCCCACGCCCCGAGCCGCGGGAACACCGCCGCCGGCAGCCGGAACGGCGGCAACCGTAGGACCGTGCCGGTGGCACCGGCGTTGACGCGGAACGCGCATCCGGACCAACGATCGGCCGCCGCGGTGCGGGCGTTTCTTGCCAGTCGCTCGAGCCCGAAGCCTGCCAGCAGGGCGATGGCGGCGGACGCCGGAAGAATGAACTTCGCCGGGTAGCGCAACCCCGCGAGCAGCCCGCTCCGGTGCAGGAACGGGAAAAAGGGTAGGGTATCGCCGGCCGCCAGTAGCCAGCACAGCACTGTAACGCCCGCGGCGACCAGGATCGGCACCGTCTCGGGGCTTAGGCGACGGCGCCTTGCGAGCCGCCCGGTGAACGCCGCGGCAGCCGCCAGCAATGCCAGCGCGCCCTGGTACTGGAGGCGCAAGAACCCCTGCCCGCGCGGGCTGCCGCCGGTGGTGTCGTATGCATCGGCCTCTGGGCTCAAGAGGCCGAGAAGGTCTCCGGCTTGCACCGAGTGCATCGCCGACAGCTCGAGCGTGAATCCCGCGCGCCGATCCGAGTGAGCAACGAGCTCCGCAAACGGAAGGAGCTGGAAAGCGATCAGGCCGCCTGCCAGCAGACCCGCGCCTGCCAGTCGCAGCCCGCTCGCTCGCAACCCTGCCGGGCCGGCGGCCGCGCGCGGGCTCGAACCGCTCGCTGCAACCCCGAACGCCAGCGCTACCGCGACCGCCACCAGTGCGATGTGCGGCGCGCCGCTCAGGCCCAGCGCGCCGATGGTTGCCATGTAGATAAGCAGCGTGCGGGGCCCGGGTCGACGGCTTAGCTGTAGCGCCGCCCAGCAGCTCCAGGGAATCCATGCTGCCACGGTAATTATGCTGGAGAACTCGAGGGTGGAAATCACCGGACCACCGAGCGAATAGGCCAGCGCCGCGACGGCGGCTCCGGGGCGGTCGATCCGGTAGGCGCGGGCCCAAACGAACATTCCGATGGCCGCGGCCGCAAGGTGGAAGGCCCAGAACAGACCGTAGGCCCAGGCCAGCGGCAACGGGCTGGTCAGGAGGTTGGGGAGGTAGAACACCTGCGATTGCAGGTTGGCCATGAAGGGTGTTCCGTTCTCGGTGAACGGGTCCCACAGCGGCAGGTCACCTGTCGCCAGACGTCGCCCGAGGTAGATCTTGAGCGGCAGCCAGAAAACCAACAGGTCGCGTTGGGCGGGGATGGCACCGATGAGCGCCGGGATGAGCGCGGGAATCGCGGCCGCGGCGGCAAGCAGGGCGACCACGGCGCGCCGGCCTGGAGCGACAAGCAAGTTAGCCCTCCATCTGTCCCGTGGGATCCTGCCTAGGGGCGCCGTGGTGCAAGCGTGATGCCGGCCGCCCGCCCGGGACGCGTACAGTAGCACGCACTGCCGGAGCGTCGCAGGAGTGTTCGCTTGCGGCACGAGTGTCGCGTTCGCGGACGATCCGTGGCGGTGTGCAACGACCGGGAGCCACCATCCGCCGACGTGCGTTGGTGGCATGCGCCTTGCTTTAGAGAAGGGCACGGACCGTTTGATAGGGCCGTTCGCACGCCAGAGGAATCGAGATGGAAGCCTTGATGATCGACATTCGCCACGGGGTTCGGATCCTTCTCAGGAACCCGGCGTTCACGCTGACCGCGGTCTCGATTCTGGCGTTGGGTATCGGCGCCAACACGGCAATCTTCACGGTCGTGGACGCGGCGCTTCTGCAACGGCTGCCGTTCGCGGACGCGGACTCGCTGTTCATCGTCAACGGCGTCGCTGACCAACCTTCGGGCCCGCAGATTCGCGGCGCTTCCTACCGCGAGATCATGAAGTGGCGCCAATTGTCGCGGACGTTCGAGGATCTGGCCGCGGTGGCCACGGTCGCCCTCAATCTCTGGAGCCCGGATACGGCGGAGCGGCTCAGCGGGGAGATCGTCTCGGAGGGGTACTTCTCGCTACTGCGCGTCGATCCGCTGCGGGGACGCGTCTTTACAGCCACCGAGAGCTCCGTGCCGGGCGCCGGGGCCGTGGTCCTGATCAGCGACGCGCTCTGGGGTCGGAGGTTCGAACGGTCGGCTCGTGTGTTCGGCAGCGAGGTGGTGCTCAACGGAGAGGCGTACACGGTGATCGGGGTCTTGCCTGCCGGTTTCTCAGGCGTCTCGCTGGCAGCCGATTTCTGGATTCCCATGGGGATGGTCTCGGCGGTGCGTCCGGTCTCGGTTCTGGAGTTGCGCGCCGATCGCTGGCTGTTCGCTGTTGGCCGGCTGTTGCCGGGAAGCAGCATGAGTCAGGTGCAGGACGACCTCGACGCGGTCTCCGCTCGGTCGGAGGCCGCGGTTCCGGAGACCAACACCGATCGCCGGGCACAGGTGCGGTCGCTGCGCGACAACTATCTGGGCCAGCTGCAGCTCACGCTGGTGGCGTTGCTGGTGTCGGTCAGCGCGGTGCTGTTGATCGCCTGTGTCAACGTTACCAATCTGCTGCTGGCGCGGTGCACATCGCGGGGATCCGAGGTCGCGCTCAGGATGGCCCTGGGCGCCGGTCGCGGGCGGTTGGGCCGGCAAATGCTCACCGAAAGCGTGACCCTCGCGGTGCTCGGAGGGGCGGCGGGAATCCTGGTTGCGGTCTGGGGAATCGAGGGGCTGCACGCCGCCATCCCTGCCGGTGCCCTGCCCGTGTACGTGGACGCCCAACTCAACCTCAGGGCCTATGGGTTCGTCACAGCGGTCACGTTGTTGAGCGGGGTGCTCTTCGGTGCCGTGCCCGCGTTCCGCTTCGGGGTCTCGGATCTCGGTACTCAATTGAGACGCGGTGACCGCACGATGTCGCCCGTTGGGGCAGCGCAATCGGCTGCTCTGAGCTTGCACAGCCTGCTGGTTGTCGGGCAGGTGGCGATCACCGCGGCCTTGCTCATCTGCGCTGGTCTGACGGCACGCAGCCTGTCGCAGCAAATGGCTGTCGAGGCTGGGTTCGAGTCGCAAGGGGTCACCGTTTTTCGACTGACGTTGCCGCGAGCCCAATACGCACACGCTCGCCGCGTAGAGCTTGCCGGCGGGATCGTTCAGGCTCTGCTCCGGCTTCCGAGGGTCGAGGCGGCTGCGGTCGGAACCGACCTGCCCCTGCGCGGGCTGTCGAGCGCCACCTTCCTGTGGCGCGAGAGCGAAGCTCCTGACGACGAGGCATCAACGCGGGTGTACCGTCACCGGATCTCACCCCAGTATCTGTCGCTTCTCGGCATCCCGCTGATCGAGGGGCGCCCGTTCGATGCTGCCGACGGGAGCGACTCCCCGCCGGTCGCTCTGGTGGGCAAGGCGACTGCGGCTCGACTGTGGCCGGGACACAGGTCGGTTCTCGGCGAGCGAGTGCGGCTTGACCGACGTGACGGAGATCTGGTCGAGATCGTGGGAGTGGTCGGGGATGTCAGGTTTCGTCGGATCACGGACGATCTGATGAGCCAGGCCACGGATCCGGAGATCTATCTGCCCTGGGCCCAGGGGTCCACGCCCGTCCTCGAAGTGGCCGTGCGCTCTGTCGATGGACGTGCGATCGGAGCCGGCCTTCTCCGGGCCGCCGTTCGGCGGCTCGATCCGGGCCTTGCGCTCGCCAGGGTTGCGACCATGGGGAGCGTCCTGGACGCGCAAACCGCGATGAGCCGGCTGCAGACTCGTCTGCTGAACGTCTCGGGGCTCGTCGCCTTGACTCTTGGAGCCGTCGGCATCTACGGGTTGCTCGCCTACACGGTCGCCCGCCGCCGGCGCGAGATCGGCATTCGCCTGGCGCTGGGCGCGACCCCGGAGACGATCGTGCGTGAGATCGTCGGTCGGGGCATGTCCCTGGCGGCTCTGGGCCTGGTGGCCGGAACGGCGCTCGGAATCGCCGCCGCCGCGGGAATGGGGACCTTGCTGTTCGAGGTGTCGCCGTTTGATCCGCTAACCCTCGTCAGCGCCGGCGCGGTCCTGCTCGGCACCGCGTTGCTCGCCAGCTATCTGCCGGCCCGGCGCGCATCGAACGTCGATCCCACCCGGGTCCTGCGAACCGAATAAGCCGCGCGACCGGCCTTCAGAGCACCATTCTGATGTCGCGGTGAGCTCGCAAGGACTCGTAGATTCCCGTGCGCTGGGTGTCGGTGCGTACGTACACCCCGATATTGAGAGAGACGTAGCGGCCACCGGAGCTCGTATTGGACAACTCCACCGTGTAGGCGTCTCCCTCGATAACCTCCAGAACCGCCTGGTGCAGCGCGGGCGCGCTCGTTCCGATGACCTTGTACAGCCAGGTGCACGGGTACTCGATCTCGAGCCGCTCGCTGATCTCGTCGAGCCGTATCCTGGGTAGGTCTTGAGCCATGGTCTCTCCGGGGTTCGAGTGGATCGATGATAGCGTGGCCCGACGGTGAATTCCGCATCCCGGAGGTAGTGGTAGGCGATTGCGTGATCCACGTCTGGCATCAGCGCGGCTCGAGTATCCGCCGGCAGATTCGCGTCGAGCCCGACCTCGAGCACGAGCTCCAACTCCTACTGCTGACCAGGACAAGCTGACACCAGGCCGCCGAGACCACGCAGTCTGAGGTTCAGGACCAGCGCGTAGACGACCAGGCCGAGCGGAAGGATCAGCTCCTTGTACTCGGTGGCGTCCCACGGGCGCACGAAGTTGTCGCCATGGACCAAGAACGCTATCTGGGCGAACAGGAAGACGGCGAGGGTACCGGCTGTCGCGAAGCAGGCGCCGCTGTTGGGCAGGCGTGAGAGCCGCATGAGGTGCCAAACCAGGAAGCACAGCGTGAACCAGAACGCCACTTGTGTGAATGCCAGGTTCCAGAACACGTAGTTGAAGCCGAACGCCGGTGCGACGACCAGCGCGCTCGTCCACGTAGGCACGAAGAGTGCGAGAGACGCCCGGTCGAACAGCCGTGTCCGCTCGTGCAGCAGTGGCGCCGCGATGAAGAATAGGAAGAGGCCGAAGTAGTAGGAAATCTCGAAGAATGCGGTCGCCATGTTGTGGACGTTGATCTCGTCGCGCTCGCTTAGCTGAAGGATCGTATCCAAGTCCAAGATACGTTGCCCCCAGGAGATCTCCTCAACTCCTATCAACAAACAGACGATCGACAATACGACGGCACCCACGGCCGTCCAGCGATGGATGCGCCAGTCCGAGCGGACGAGATAGTAGGCGAGCGAGAAGGACAGCAGAGACG
>JACZXM010000263.1 GCA_022571615.1 Acidobacteriota bacterium
TCGCCGGATCGCGTCGCGTGCCGCCACATCGGTGCGTGCGCCGCGGACTCGCTCCAACGACCAGGTCGCCCCTAGCTCCTCGAGGTCGTTGAACAACGCGTGGCGCAGCGCCCGCGCGTCATGCTGGTGCTCGATTACCGTCGTTTGGAGCTCCTTGAGACGGTCGGCGTTGGCGACCAGCCGCCGGATGTTATTGGCCTCGATCAGCAGCGCGCGTTGCGCCGATGCCATCAATTCCACGGCATCGACCTGGCCGATCACCCCGAGCTCGCGGTTTGCTTCCTGCACCGCGACGCGGGCGATCCCATCAGCCCGATCGGCCGTGCTGCCCGACTCGGCCCGGGCGTCGATCTGAGCGCGGCTCGAGTGTCCCAGCTGCGCGGTGGACACGCCGATCATGTCCAGCGTTGTCTCGGCACGCAGGAGCTTTTCGTAATCGGGCCAGGCGCGCTCGGCACGCTGCACCGCGTCGCACTCCAGCCGACGCTGCTCGAACGCGGCATCGTACTCTGTCAGCCGCTCGCGCGTGCGCTGCTCGCGTCGCAGCAGCTCAGCGTGTTCCGCCGGCCGCTGGCGCAACTTGCCGATTTGCTCCTCCTCGGCCTCGATCTCCGTCATCAGCTTGGCGACTGGCTGCTTCTTGCCCTTGGGCCGGTACAGTGCCTCCATCGCGTCCTGGAGCAAAGCCCGGAAGGCAACCGGAGTCAGGCTTCCCGACCCCATGCCTGCCGCGTAGATGTGACCGGCCACGTCGTCGGTCTGTAGGGTGTCGAGTCGCTGCAGCTCTTCGAGCCCGAACGCGAAGACGTTCTCATACAGTGTCTCGGTCGTATTGCACAGCAGGCTGTCGAGCTTGACCTCGGAGAAGCGCTCTCCGGCGCCGTTGGTCACCTCCACGTCGCCGCGCGAGGAGGTCCCCTCGGCGCGGGTGACCCGGTGCAGTTCGCCCCCGGCCTCGAGCTCGAGGAAGCCACCGTGCCGCCCGCCGCGCAGGGGCTCGTATCGACGCGGATCGTTCCGGCGCTTGAAGCCGAACAGGACGGCGCGAATGAATGCCATCAGTGTCGACTTGCCGCCCTCGTTCGGGGCCAGGAACACGTTCAACCCGGGGCTCAGCTCCGACAGGTCCAGATCGTGCCAGATGCCGAACCCATCGATATGAACTCGCCGAAAGATCATCGATCGGAGACCTCTCCCGGCGCCAGGTGCTCGACCGCCATGGCCTCGGCGCGTGCAACCAGCTCTTTCCAGCTCAGCAGGCTCCAAGGATCCCGCCCCAGGGCGCGGGTTAGCCGCGGGAGCTCGAGTAACTCGTCCAAGGCCTCTCGCACCGACCGAGACACCGCCGGCTCCTGGCCCGGGGGTCTCGCGTCCGCCACGTCGGCGCTCGGAGGCAGCGGCGGATGTAGCTCGAGCTGTCGCGCCAGCCGCAGAATGTCGCCGAGGTAGTCTTGCTGGTTGCGCAGGCGCTCCATATCGCGCCCTGGGCCGGTAGCCAATTCGATGCGCTCGAGCCACACAACGCCGCCTTCGGCGCGGATTCCCTCTGCGGCACGCAACGTGTCACAAAGCTCGGGGCCGGCGCCTGGACGGTTAAGCGCGGCATGCAGGGGCCCGTTACCGGTGAGCGTCCAGCGCACGATGTGCATGCGGTCGGCGGCGGTGCCACGCAGGTTCCCGGCCAGCTCCGCAAACGCTCCGACGAGCTCGTCGATTGCCTCGAGACCGTCGATCGAGCTCCGTGCGCGATGCCACCGGACGACGTCGGTCCATACCGGGTGCAGATCGATCGTGCCGGCGTCCGAGACTTTCACCAGGGTGGCCCCACGGGCCCCGGGCTCGCCGGTGTGAAGGCCCTGCGGGTTGCCGGGGTAGTGCACGATCGGGCGTCGCGTATGGAGCGTCTCACGGGTGTGCACATGGCCCAGCGCCCAGTAGTCGTAACCGCTCTCCAGGAGCTCGGCAAGCCGGCACGGCGCGTAGCGCGCGAACCCGGAACGATCGCCGACATTCGTGTGGAGCACGGCGATGTTGAACGGGCCGCCCGGGCGCCGTGGGAAGTCGGCGGCGAGATTTCGGTAGGTCGCCGACTTTGTGTAGGAGATTCCGTACACGTGTGCCAGCTCGGTGTCGCCCCGTCGGATCACGACCGGCTCGGGGGTGGAGCCGAACACGTGCACCGACGGTGGCAGCGACACGGTGGCGGAAAGGCTGCCGAGCGGGTCGTGATTGCCGGATGCGATCAGCGTCGGGATCCCGGCTTCATCGAGGCGGCGCAGCTGGTCGCGAAGCTGGATCTGGGCGCGCAGGTTGCGATCGGTGCCGTCAAACAGATCGCCGGCGATGATGACCGCATCGACATCCTGGTCGATCGCGCGCGTAACCATGCGGCCGAACGCCATCGTCGGAGCATCGCGCAGGCGGTCGCGCAGGGCACGCGGCATGCGGCCCAGGCCGCGCATGGGGGAGCCGAGGTGGATATCGGCGCAGTGTAGGAAGGAGAACGCCTTCATGATTGGCAGTCGCCCACGAGCCCACATCGGCCCACGGGGTCATCGGTGCCCCCCCGTGACTCCGTGAGGCCTTTATTGGAAGATACTCCGGCGGCGCAGGAGTGTCCCGGCACGTCCGTGCCCAATAATAGTCCGAGTTCGCTGCTGGAGGATACCGGTGGAGAAGACTGCCCATTGCCCGCTTGACTGCTTGTGGGCGAAGACACGTAGGCTTCACCGGCCTCGGGGAGTAATCCGAGCCGCGGCCTAACACCTATAAGGCCCCCGGTCGTCAACGGGCACACGAGTAGAAAGGCGCAGTCAGGCGCACAGGCGCAGTAGTAAAGCGAGTGAAACGAGCGACCGCGCTCGGACTTCATTTCAGTTGGGCAGGTGCAGGCCGTGCCTGCACCAAACACCTATCGAGGCTCGCTCGGCCAAAGGAGTGTGAAGCCGAGTGCGGGCGAGAAGTCGCCCGCGGCCTAGAAACAGATCTGTACCCTCGTACCGTCCCTTCAAGAGTCGGGCTGAAACGCCGGGTGGCGCTTCTCCAGTTAGCTGCGGGCTCGGGTGAGGGGCAGAACACGGTCCTCGATGTTGGGAGCGACGGCGGCCGTCCAATCAAGCGATAGGGATCGGGATGCAGCGGCCGATACGCGCCGTAGGGTGGTCGGAGCCACAGTTGAGAGCACGTTGAGCCAGGCTCGATCCCATGTTGGCCAGTTAGCCGGTGGGCTCGGCCGCCGTCCTCCTTATCTATGCGGCTAATTTGTTCATTGCGAACACCTCGTTGCGCTTGAGGATGAAGTAGGTGGCACGACCGATCTTGTGTGCCAGCACCGACAGCGCCTTGCCCTTGGAGTGCTTGCGCTCCAGACGCGCGAAGTACTTCTTGCCGGGTGCGCTGTGACGGATGAACAGGGTGGCCGCCTCCGAGAACGCCCACTTCAGGTGGGCGTTGCCGATCTTGGCGCCACAGTGGCCGTAGAGCTTGCCGGCCGAAGAGCGCGGCGGCTTCACCAGCCGGCAATAGGAAACGAAGTCCTGCACCCTGGGGAACCGATCGATGGTGCAGATCTCGTACAGGATGGTCATCGAGAGCACCTTGCCGATGCCGGGGATGGAGCGCAGCAGATGGATACAGTTACCGTCGTGGATCTTGGCGGTGCGCATGACGGTCAGCTCCACGTCAGTGATCAGGCGGTCGTACAGCTGGGCCAGGGCGAGGTCCAGCTGGATGGACTTGGCGACGGCCGGATCAGGGAAGCGCTCATCGAGCCTCTCGCGGTTGGCAAGGTACGCGATGACCTTCTGGGGCGGCGGCAGGTTGTACTGCGAGTTGGTGTTGTGGATGTGAGCGAACAGCTCGGCTCTCTTGCGCACCAAGTGCAGCCGGCGCCGCAGCAGGTCCCGGGTGGGGCGCATCTTGCGGGGATACACGTAGGCCATCGGGAAGGTGCCGCCGCGCAACAGGGCAGCGATCTTGTGGGAGTCGACGCGGTCGTTCTTGACCTTGGCGCCGTGGATGGCCTTCATGTACAGCGCGTGGCCGAGGATAAAGGCAATGCCCTCCTCCTCGCACAGATCCGCCACCCAGTACCAGGTGAACATGCACTCCACCCCTACGACCAGATCATCGCGGTAGGGGGCGATCGTCTTGAGCAGCGGCGCCGGCGCGGCTGGCATGTTGCGGTGCAAAACCACCTCCCCGGTACTGTCGATGATGCAAACGTACATAGACCTGGCGTGCAGGTCGATGCCGCAGTAATACTTGTGTTGACCAATGAAAAAGCGCATCGGGGCCTCCTCCCGGTTGCGGGGTTTACAGACACCGCCAGGCTATCTGGTGTGCACCGCTGAGGAGGGGGCCTTGATCAGTATCAAGAGGCAGGAGCTCGCAGCTCAGCCTCCGAGCCGTTAAGACAGCGCATTGAACAGCAACGCCAAGAGCGACCGCCGGGTCGGGTCGGTTGTTGACACCTGTAACGTGACAGTTTACACTTGGGCGAATGATCAAAACGTTTGCGGATAGGCAAACGCAGCGGCTGTATGCCACCGGCAAGTCAAAGCGGTTTCCGCCCGATATCGCGAGACGAGCTGTTCGGAAGTTGGAATACGTTGACCTGGCTACCTGCCTGGATGACTTGAAGGTCCCCCCGGGCAACCGGCTTCACCCATTGGGGCGTGACCGAAAAGGACAGTATTCCATCGCCGTCAACGACCAGTGGCGCGTCTGTTTCCGTCTTGTCGATGGCGACGCCTACGACGTCGAGATCACTGACTATCATTGAGGACAGGGTGCGAAATGAGCGTTCAGAACACCGGCAAGAGAGAGATCCGGCCGACCCATCCCGGGGAAATGCTCCAGGAAGACTTTCTGCCTGACTATGGTCTTGCGGTTGCCGGTCTCGCTGAGGCCGTAGGGGTGTCGCGCCAGACAGTGAACGAACTTCTCAGGGGGCGGCGTGGCGTTAGTCCGAAGATGGCGCTTCGCTTGAGTCGGCTATTTGGCAACACGCCTGAATTCTGGCTCAATGCCCAGCGTGCAGTCGATCTGTGGGATGCGGCGCAGGCCATAAAGGCTGAGGTCAAGCGGATTCGACCATTGAAGGTCGCATGACCAGTGGCAGCTCGCGCTCCCTAACGGCCTCAGCCGCGTAGAGCATGGCCTCGCGGATGTCGCCTGGCTCGAGGTCCGGATAGGCGTCCAGGATCTCCTGCTCGC
>JACZXM010000264.1 GCA_022571615.1 Acidobacteriota bacterium
AATCAAGCGGCGGTCTTCGAGATCGGGGCAGCGCTCTCTGACACCCTCGAGGCGTTGATCGACAAGCTTGCCGCTCTCTGAGCGGAAGGCACAGCTCAAGCTGGGGGCGCTGCGGGGAGTCGGCCGTAACGTCGTTGTCCTCGGCCTGGTGAGCCTGCTCACGGACGTGAGCAGCGAGATGCTCTACCCGCTCATCCCTCTGTACCTCACCGGCGTGCTCCACACCCCGATGAGCGTGGTGGGCCTGATCGAAGGCTTGGCCGAGAGCACTGCGGCGCTTCTGAAGCTGGCCTCCGGGAGGCTGTCGGATCGGTGGCGGCGAAGGCTCCCGTTCGTGTTCGGCGGATACGGTCTTTCAGCCGCCAGCAAGCCGCTCCTGGCGCTGGCAACAACCTGGCCGTGGGTGCTGGCCGCGCGCCTGATCGACCGTACAGGAAAAGGGCTGCGCGGACCCGCACGCGACGCCATGATCGCCGCCGCGACGCCACCGGAGCGTCGTGGCATCGCGTTCGGCCTGCACCGGGCGCTGGATACCACGGGCGCCGTGCTCGGGCCCATGCTCGGTCTGTTGGCCATCGGTGTCCTGGGGCTGGGGTATCGGACGGTTTTCTTGCTCGCCGCCATCCCGGCGTTCGCCTCGATCTTGATGCTGTTGTTGCTCTCCCCGCGGCCCGTGACCGGCGCCACACACACCGGCGCCTTGCAGGCCGGCGGCTCTGCGGATTCGCGGATCGACCCGGCCCTCTATCGGTTCCTCGTGGTGGTGGCGCTCTTCTCGCTCGGCAACAGCAGCAATGTGTTTTTGCTGCTGCGAGCTCGCGACCTGGGCTGGTCGGACACCGGCGTGATCGGCCTATATGTGTTCTACAACCTGGTGTATGCGATCGCCGCAACTCCGGCCGGTCACCTGTCCGATCGGATCGGACGCCGTCGTGTTCTACTTAGTGGCTTCGTGGTGTTCGCGCTGGTGTATGCGGGGTTCGCGCTGGCCAAGACGGCTTGGGTCGCCCCACCTCTGCTGGCGCTGTACGGCCTGTACGCCGCGGCTACCGCAGGCGCCGGACGCGCCTACGTCGCCGACCTCGCGGGCAGCTCCCAACAGGCCACCGCGATGGGGCTGTATCAGATGGTCACCGGCGTGCTGCTGCTGGCCGCCAGCTCGGTGGCGGGGCTGCTGTGGAGCGTGGCAGGCCCAGCGGCGCCCTTCTGGCTCGGAGCCGCGACCGCGGCCCTTGCAGCCGTTCTGCTGATGACGTTGTGCGACGATCCGGGCCCGGCCGATTCGGAGCTCGGCAACCTACCCGCATGACCGGCATGGCGAGCTACCGTCCCCCCGGCACCCGCTGCCGCAACTCCTCGAACCAGTTGAGCAAGACGTTGAGCTGCGTTACGGGCTGGGGTCCCGGCAGAGTAGGAAGACTGATCTTCAAATCGGTCATCTTTCCTCCTTCTGAGCAGAGTTGTGGACCCACCTGGGGCGTGAGGGCGCAAATCGCTTAGTCTTATAGAGCTTCCAAGGTAGGAAGAGCGCCGGATTGACGCCGGCGTCCGTCCGGCCTTCCGAGCCCCTCCGGCGATAAAGGGAGACTTTCATGCGGGGACCTCGATGGCTTGCATTCTTTAGTTGTTTGCTGGCCCTAATCACTCGGGATCTTGCGTTCTGGCTGGTAGGCTTCGAGTACGAGGTGTTTAGCGAACCGTTCAACCTCGCCAAGTTCGCCGTGGAGTTTGGCTCGTTTGTCGTACTCATCTACGCATATATAACGATGCTCGGAATGCTCTCGAAGTGGCGAGAGGGGAAGCCGGGGCATGATCGGCGGTAGCCATCGATCGGGCAGCGAATCCCCTGATCGCCCCGAAAAAACGAATAAACCGACCGGGTCAACTCCTCGAACCAGTTGAGGACGACGTGGAAGCGACTGGGGCGGGCGGGTGCTCTCGGACGAGAAAAGGGTCGGCGAGATCGTAGTCGGAAGGCGGAAGCGGCACCTACAGCGGCGGACAATAGTGGCGGGGCCGACGGGAGTTGAACCCGCGATCTCCGGCTTGACAGGCCGGCGTGTTAACCAGGCTGCACCACGGCCCCGCCAAAAGGCATCTGGATCGCCGCTGGCGGTGCGAGCAGCGACAATGGTGGGCGGTACTGGACTCGAACCAGTGACCCCCTGCTTGTAAGGCAGGTGCTCTACCAGCTGAGCTAACCGCCCACGAACGCCGGATTCTAGCATAGTGATCAAGAGGCCGCCTGACGCCTCACCGTTGGCGTGGCAAGAGGAATCGGGCGTGTGAGCGAGGCTGTTTTGGGGCGCGGCACCGCCGGAGACACCGGCAGTGGCAGCAGCAGGGGATGAGGTCGAGCACGTCCCTTCTGCTGGCCTCCTACCGACAAGGCGGCTCGGAAGGCCGGCCACAGCGCCAGGACGTGCTCGACCTCATCCCCTGCTGCGTTCCCTCAGGTATACTCTCCGCCAGGAGCCTGGGAAGTTGTGGAGCGTGTGATGATCCAACCCACCCGGGCCCAAATGGCGCAGCTGGCCTTGCTAGCTGCCGCCTTGGCGTCTGCCACCGGGGCTGGTGCGGCGCCACCTCGGCGTCCGGAATGGGGCGCCATCGTCCGTCGCGTCAGCGGCGCCGGGCGCGCGGTTGCGTTGACCTTCGACGATGGACCGCGTGAGCCGTATACCTCCCAGATCCTCGATATTCTCGCTGATCAGGGGATCAAGGCCACCTTCTTCCTGGTCGGCGAAAACGTTCGGCGGTACCCGGAGGTCGTGCGCCGGATCGTGCGCGAAGGCCACGCGATCGGCAATCACTCTTGGTCACACCGGTCGCTGGCCAGCGTTTCCTGGGAGGTCGCGCGCCGGGAGATCGAGCGCACCGATGTGCTGATTCGCGCCGTCACCGGACGGCGTCCGTTTCTGTTCCGACCGCCGTACGGGGCACTTGGGTCACAACTTGCCGGTCCGGACGGTCTCGCCGCCCGCGAGCGCCATCTTCTGGTGTTGTGGTCCGTCGAGGTTGCTGATTGGAGCACGAGATCCCCGCTGCGCGTGGCGGCGGGAACGATTCGCCGCGTCTCGCCCGGGTCGATCGTTCTACTGCACGATGGCGGTGGTCCCCGGGGGCACGTGGTGACGGCGACGCGCTGGATGGCGGGACACCTGGCACGAGAGGGGTATCGCCTGGTCACGGTTCCGGAGCTGCTGGGAATCGCGTCCGCAAGGCGCTAGCCGGCAGTAGCACGCTCTCGAATTGCAACCGGTCAACCATCGGCATTCGGCGCGGTACAGTATGGGGATGTGGACCCCGAAGCTGCGAGGCGAACAGACCATGCGACTCCAATCCCTGCGTATTCCGAGCCCTCTCATCGACATCGGCCGCGTCTTCCTGTTTGCCGCCTTGGTGCTGCTGGTGGCGACCCCGGTGATCGCCCAGCGAGATGCCACGATCGCCGGCAGGGTGCTTGACACCGATGGCAATCCGATCGCCAACGCGGTGATCACGGTCCATTCACCGACTACAGGCACCACGCGCACCCTGCAAACGGACAAGGGTGGCGACTACAGGGCGCGTGGCTTCAGCATCGGTGTCTACGTCGTGCGGGCGGAGGCCGAGGGATTCGCGACCCAGGAGCGGGAGCTCAAGCTGAACTTCGGCATGAATATGGTCGACGTCACCTTGGGGCCGGCGGTAGCGCAACCGAAGGTCGACTTCGATACTCTCAACACGCTGTACAGGAGTGGCGTTGCTGCATTCCAGGCGGAGGACTGGACCACCGCCAAAGACTCGATGATCGGGTTGCTCGATGGCATGGGCGAGCTGACCAACGAAGAGGCCACCGTCATGCGCAAGAGCGCATACGAGGTACTCGGGCGGGCGTACCAGGAGCAGGGCGACTTCGAGGCCGCCATCGGCGCCTACGACAAGCTGCTGGCGATCGACGCCCAGAGCCTGCCGGCGGCCCTTGGTGCGGCACAGACGCACCAACGCGCCAACGAGTTCGACAAGGCGCTTCCTTACGCCCGCAAGGTCGTCGAGCTGGCGCCCGACGGCGCGGACATGCAGGCGTATGCGGGTGCCCTGCTGCTGCAGGGTAACGAGGTCGACGAAGCCGTGGCTGCTCTGGAGCGCGCCATCGAGCTACAGCCGGAATTTCCGGAGGCGCGCAAGACGCTCGGCTACGCCTATCTCCGAACGCAGGAGTACGATAGGGCACTCGAGCTGCTCAAGAGCTACCTGGAGCAGGATCCCGACGCCCCGGACAAGGCCGATGTCCAGGGCATGATCGAGGCATTGGAAGCCCAGCTCCAGCAGTAACGGTCTGGCAGGCCGCGGCCTGCTAGAAGCTCAGCTCTGGGGGCGCCAGCCCCAGGTTACGTCGACCTCCTGATCGAACTTCACCAGCAGGCGCGTGCCCTCGGGAAGGGTGACGTTCTCCCCCTTGCCGGCTGCGATCGCGCCGCCGGCGCCAACGGCCAGTCCCACCAGCAGTCCGGTGGTGCCACCGACGATCGCGCCCAGGATGCCGCCGATGCCGCCTCCGATGGCGGCCTTCTTGGCGCTCTTGTTCTCGCCTTTGATCTCGCCACCTTCCTCCAGGCCGGTGACCGAGCCGGGGGCTGCTGCCGACCGACCGTCACCGCTTACCAGCTTGTCGATTACCAGCGTCAGCTTGCCGGACTTGCTCAGTCCGCTGGCGCGCTCCACCCCGGCCACACGACCAACGAAGATCGCCCCGGCCGGGATCACGACCTGGCCCTCGGAGGAAATATCCTCGGTCAGCGTGGCTTCGAAGGTGTCACCGACGTTGGCGTCCTTCGAGCTCAGCCAGCCCTTCAGCGCCAGCGTCACGCGCGTGCCGACGGGCACCTTCGCCTGCGACGGCATGGCGGCGGCCGCAAGCACCGGCCCGGTAGCGATGGTCAACGCACACACAAGCGCCACGATGCGCCCAATCGATCGTCTCTTCACGATGTACCTCATCGAGATCCGAACCCACGCCCGCACGCGGGCTCATGGAAGATTCTTGCCCTGATCTCGCCCCACCGCACCAGTGTACGACCTTTGGCAAGCGGTGGTGGAAGTATGACGGTAACCCTTCGGGCAAGTGGGATTTACGGGCGACTGGCAGCGTCGCAACTCCTCCGCGATGTCGCCAGCATCGCCTCGTCGTCGCTCCTTGCCCTCACCCGTAACTCCCACT
>JACZXM010000265.1 GCA_022571615.1 Acidobacteriota bacterium
CAAACTGCATGGTCCCCGTCAGCTCCACGCGCAGCGTGCCCCCCGGAACCAGGACGTCAATTTCGCAGCGCGCGGAGTCAGACTCTCGCCCCAGCCCTTGCTGGAACGGAAATTGACAGATCCACGAGGCCGCCGCGGCGATGGCGCTGACCCACGGATTCACCTCGTCGCTGAACCCCATGAGCTCGGCGGCGACATAGTTGATCATGCCGATGCGATCAACCCCTCCCGCGTCCATGCTCGCGAGCACCGCCTGCGGGTCGAGCATCATCGCTTCAAGCCCTTCGGGGTCGTCGCGCTGCGCTGCCATGACCTGGCGCGTATGGGCGTGCATCTGCGCCCAGGGCTGGATATGGACGTGGATGTCGGTGATCGGGTAGGGCAGGTCGTGAACAGGCATAATGGGCCGTTGAGAAATACAGGTCAGTAGGTGCGCCAGAGTGTAACGCGCGAGGTGTGAAGGTCGTGTGTGCTGCCAGCGACAACCCCTTCGTTCGGCCCCAGGAGCCGCGGTTTCGACCGCCGCGGGAGCTGACCCGGGAGCGGGCACGGGAGCAGATGGAACGGTTGGGCGAGGCCATCATGCACCACGACCACTGCTACTACGTGTTGGACGACCCGGTTGTCTCCGACGGCCTGTACGATCGGCTGCTGGCGCGGCTCCAAGAGCTCGAGCAGGCCTGGCCCGAGCTTGTGCTCGCCGACTCGCCGACACAGCGCGTGAGCGGGTCGGTTGCCGCTTCGCTGCCGGAGGTCGAGCATGTGGCGCCAATGCTGTCGCTGGCCTCGAGCACCGATGCGGAGGCGGTTCGCGAGTTCGACGCCCGCGTGCGCAAGGGCCTGGACGTGGAAGGGGTGGTGTACGTCGCCGAGCCCAAGTTCGACGGCCTATCGATCGAGATCGTCTACCGCGACGGGCTATTCGAACGCGCCGCGACGCGTGGAGACGGTACCCGCGGTGAGGACGTCACCGACAACGTGCGCACGATCCGAAGCCTACCGATGCGGCTGCTCGGTGATCGAGACCAGGCGCCGACGCTGCTGGCGGTTCGGGGCGAGGTGCTCATTCCGCTGGCTGGGTTTCATGCCATGAACCGGGCGCGTCTGGAGCGCGGCCAGGACCTCTTTGCCAACCCGCGCAATGCGGCGGCCGGGGCGATCCGGCAGCTGGACTCGGCGGTGGCCGCACGGCGGCCGCTGGACGTGTTCTTTTACGACCTGCTCCAGAGCCAAGGGGCACGCGCGCCGGCGACCCACTGGGAGACTCTCGCCTGGTTGCGATCGATGGGCTTGAAGGTGACCGACCGGATTCGGCGTTGCGATGGCGTCGAGGAGGCGATCATCTACCACAGTTCTCTGCAGTCGGACCGCCAGGACTTGCCGTACGAGATCGACGGCGTCGTGATCAAAGTTGACCGACGAGACCAGCAGCGGGCCCTGGGCGCACGGTCGCGCAATCCGCGCTGGGCGATTGCCCACAAGTTCGCGCCGCGCGAGGAGGTGACACGAGTCGAGGACATCGCCCTGCAGGTAGGTCGCACCGGTATCATCGTCCCGGTCGCCTTGCTGACCCCGGTCGAGGTTGGCGGGGTCACCATCTCGCGCGCCTCGTTGCACAACTACGAGCAGGTTCGCGACAAGGACATCCGGCCCGGGGATACGGTGCGCGTACATCGTGCCGGCGATGTGATCCCGTACGTTGTGGCGCGAGTCGACGACCGCGTCGACTCGGAGCGGCCGGCGCCATTTGAGATGCCGGCTGCGTGCCCGGTTTGCGGCTCGCATGTCGAGCGCGACGGTGCCTACTTCGTTTGCACCGGTGGCATCGCCTGTCCGGCGCAGTTGAACGGGGCGATCGAGCACTGGGCGAGCCGCCATGCGCTCGACATCGAGGGATTGGGGACCAAGACGGTGCGGCAGCTTACCGAGGCGGGACGGGTGACCGATTCGGTCGCCGACCTGTACCGGTTGCAGGTCGAACAGCTTCTGCCGCTGGAGCTTTTCGGCGAGGTCAAGGCGCGTAACCTGATCGATGCGATCGAAGCCAGCAAGAAGACGACGCTCGGAAGGTTCATCTACGCGCTGGGGATTCGTCACGTCGGTGAGCATGTCGCCGAGGTGCTCGCTCGCGAGTTCGGAGATCTGGGTGCGCTCATGGATGCCAGCGAGGAACGGCTGCTGGAGGTGAAAGAGGTCGGCCCGCAGGTGTCGCATAATGTGTGCGAGTTCTTCGCCGAGCGGCGCAACCTGCGTGTGGTAAAGGAGCTGCTGGCGCTCGGTGTAGCTCCGCTGGCCGAGCAGCTCGGCGAGCAGGTCTTCAAGGGCGAGAAGTTCGTAATCACCGGTAGCCTTTCGGGACTCAGCCGGCCCGAGATCAGTGGCCTGCTGGAGCGCCTCGGAGCTCGCGTCACTTCGTCCGTTAGTGCCAAGACGGATTTCGTCATCGTGGGCGAGAGTCCCGGCTCCAAAGCCACCAAGGCGCGCGATCTTGGCGTTCGAATCCTCTCGGAACCAGAGCTCATGGAGCTGCTGCGCGAGCGTGGCGTGGGTCCGGGACGTGTTCGAGGAGAACGAGATTGACTAAAGGACACGAGCACCACACCAGAGCCGGTAGCTGGCAAATCCGGCAGATCCAGGCCGTCGACACCGACCCGATGTTCAGCGGCGTCGAGTACACGTTCAGTGTCGAGTCCGACGAGTTGGGGTTCGAGGTACAGGTGACGTTTGCGCCGATTTTCTACCATCTCGCCTCGCTGCGGCATCGTGTGCGGCTGCCCGAGACGGCGCGAGGTCTCGTTACCAGGTTGCTCGACCATGGGGTTGCGACAGCGGCGTCGATTCACGTCGGCAGCGACGGGGTGGCGAAGCATGCCGGACGGGTGCTGGCGAAGCTGTTGCCGCTGCACAGGGGCCGCTAGCCGTTCGCTGCACCGAGCGCGGCCTCGAACA
This sequence comes from Acidobacteriota bacterium, assembly GCA_022571615.1. Classification (GTDB taxonomy): domain Bacteria; phylum Acidobacteriota; class UBA890; order UBA890; family WLXD01; genus JACZXM01. The sequence continues at coordinate 2,950 of JACZXM010000265.1, forward strand.
GCTCGATCAGGCGGGGAGCGATGACGTTGGCATCGAACCCGGCCACGAACCGTGATACCGCGGTGGCCTGGCAGCTCCACCTGCCCGTGAGCACCTCTTTGATCTTGACGCCGAGCGCCTCGGCATCAGACGGTGGGACGGTGAGCCCAACGCCTGGCTCGCGCAGGTAGCCGGCGATTCCCGTGGTCTCGGTAACCACGAACGGGGTTCCGGCGGCAGCGGCCTCGACACAGACTCGGTTCATGGACTCCAGGATCGACGGCACGACGAGGACATCGGCCGCGGCCAGCAGCTGAAGCACGCGCTCGTGCGGCACACGTCCCAGAAAGTGCACTCGATCGCCCAGCCCCAAGCTGGTCGCCAGCTCCCGAAGAAAGGTCCCGTAGTCACCGAACCCGGCGACGCTCAGGCTCGGGCCGGCGATGATGAGCTCGGCATCGGGCATGCTGGCGATGGCCCGCACCAGGAAGTGCAGGCCCTTGAACGGGTGCATGCGCCCGAGCGACAAGACCAGGCCGCTCGACGTGAGGCCGAGCCGTTGGCGCAAGGCCGTACGTGCGGCCTGACGCTCCGCCTCGCGCTGATCCGGCGGTCGACCTAAGGCGGCGATCGTGGTTGGTGCGACGTTGAGCGGTATGACCGCTGCGGGGCAATCGGACCAGGCCTGGACCCGTTCTCTCACCATCGGCGAGATGCAGCGGATCGCGTCCGCGGTTCGCAGCGTCCACGCCAGCGCTCGGCGTGGCAGGAAGTGCCGGCGGGCACCGTAGCCGGCCTCGGGCACCACCAGGATGTCCTCACCCATGGGAGTTGCCACCAGTCGGCCCCGCCATCGAGCCATCCGCCGTGCCAGGCTGGCCGCGGTGGCCCAGGGATAGGCGATCTCGCAATACAGCAGGTCGAGCTTCGGATGCGAGCGAAGATACTGCGCCAGCAGGCGTGCGGTGGCGATCAGCCGCGGGTTGCGGGTCAGCGGGGCGGCCAACCTGTCCGGCCAAGAGGCCTGTGCGGCCAGCGGGAGGAACGTCGTGCCCTGCACGTTCGGTGGGCTGGGCGGGGCATCGGTGAGCAGCTCGAAGCTCAGTCCTTCGGCTCGCAGCGAGCGGGCGAACTCCTGGTAGATGGTCCAGCTCATCGACTCCGGGCGGAGTCCGGGCAGGTACATTGCGGCGCGCATGCGGTGCTCCGCGTTGGGCTATCAGGACCTCGGAGTCAGCCAGCCGATGATAAGCGAACCGCCCGGCAGCTGCGCCCGCTCCAGTAGCTCGATCTCGCGCCGACCCAGGATCCGGAGCCATCGGAAACCGGCCACGACGAGCGCCGCCCCGAGCACCGTGACCGCCGCGGCCTCGGCCCAGGAGGGCTGGAACGGATAGCGAGCCGCTCCCACGACCACTGCCATGAAGAACGCCAGCCCGGCGACACGGGCCACGAATCCCAGGGGGAACCTGATGCCGTAGCGCCGGCGCGCGATCAGGTAGCCGATCAGAGCGGCCATCAGGCGCCCGGCCCCGAATACCGTCGTCGCCAGCAGGAGCTGTCCGTTCGCGGCGACCCAAACGAAAATGGGTGCCGCCAGGATCCGAAGACTCTGGGCCGCCAGAACGGGCGCGTATCGATGGTCCACCGACAGCATGATGCTGCCGAGATTGAACAGCGACTCGGTGAATAGGAACACACACAGGATTCGTGCCACCGGCACCGCGGGCGCGAACTGAGGGCCGAAAAGCAGCGGCACGTAGTCGCCCACCATGATGGCAAGCCCAGCCCCCGCTGGCAGCAGCAGGACCGCCTGGACCTTGGAGACCTCGCGAAACGCCGTGCACACGCGGTGCAGATCGCCCTGCGAGAACAGCCCTGCGAACATCGGACGATACAGTCCCTGGAAGCCCGCGAGCATCACCACCACGACCATGATCGGGAACTGAAACCCGACGTTGAACAGCGCCACCTGTCCCATGTCTCCGGTGGCCGCCATCAGGGCGGTGCTGGCGAACGCCGGCAGCGCAAAATAGTTGGCGAGCTCGAACAGGTACATGAAGGCCGCAAAGCCTCCCACGCGCCGAGCCGAAAGGCGGGTTGGGTCCGGTTGTTCGGCAGCGCCGGCTGGCCGTGGGCGATGTACCGCCACCGACCGGACGCCGCGCGCCACCATGGTCGTCCCGACCGCCAGCACCAACGCCGCCACCGGTAGCAGAAGCGCAACCACGACCCCCGTTCCCGGT